>CAXNFJ010000363.1:0-3006 GCA_964201165.1 Desulfomicrobium sp. | reverse complement strand
CCCGACCAAATGGGACATGGGCTACTTCAAGGTGCTGTTCAAATACGAGTGGGAGCTGGTCAAGAGCCCGGCCGGCGCGAATCAGTGGCTGGCCAAGGATGTGGAGCCCGAGGACATGGTCGTGGACGCCCATGACCCGTCGAAAAAAGTCAGGCCCATGATGACCACGGCGGACCTGTCCCTGCGCTTCGACCCCATCTACGAGTCCATCTCCAGGCGTTACCAGCAGAATCACGAGGAATTCGAGAAAGCCTTCGCCAAGGCGTGGTTCAAGCTGACGCACCGGGACATGGGCCCGCGCTCGCGCTATCTCGGCCCGGATGTTCCGACCGAGGAGCTGATCTGGCAGGACCCGGTGCCCGCCGTCGACCACAAGTTGATCGACGCGGGGGACATCGCCACGCTCAAGACCAAATTCCTCGCTTCAGGACTGACTATCCCACAGCTGGTCACCACGGCCTGGGCGTCCGCGTCCACGTTCCGGGGCTCGGACAAGCGCGGCGGAGCCAACGGGGCGCGCATCCGTCTCGCGCCGCAGAAGGACTGGGCGGTAAACCAGCCGGAACAGCTCAAGACAGTCCTGCAGGCCCTGGAAAAAATCCGGGAGGACTTCAACACGGCGCAGACCGGCGGCAAGCAGGTGTCCCTGGCCGACCTCATCGTCCTGGGCGGCTGCCTAGGCATTGAGCAGGCCGCCGAAAAAGCCGGGCATAAACTGATCGTGCCCTTCAGTCCCGGACGGACGGACGCCTCGCAGGAACAGACCGATGTGGAAGCCTTTGCCGTTCTGGAACCGGCCGCGGACGGCTTCCGCAACTACCTCAAGGCCAGATTCTCCGTCTCGGCGGAGGAACTGCTGCTCGACCGGGCGCAGCTGTTGACCCTGACCGCGCCCGAGATGACGGTGCTCATGGGCGGCATGCGCGCCCTGAACGCCAACTTCGGGCAGTCCCCGCACGGCGTCTTCACCAAACGACCGGAAGCGCTGACCAACGACTTCTTTGTGAACCTCCTGGACATGGGCACGGAGTGGAAACCTGCGCCAGGAGCAGAAGGCGTATTCGAGGGCCGCGACCGGGCGTCAGGCGAGATGAAGTGGACCGGCACCCGTATCGATCTGGTCTTCGGATGGAATTCCCAGCTCCGGGCCATCGCCGAAGTCTACGCCTGCCAGGACTCCCCGGAGAAGTTCCTGCAGGACTTTGTGGCGGCCTGGACCAAGGTCATGAACCTCGACCGCTTCGACCTGGCCTGATCTAAAAACGATCCAACCGAGGGTTACCGGCTGCGGCCAGATAACGCACAGCTCACAACCGGTTCAGCGGACGCCGCAACGCATCCGCTGAACCGGAACATTTGGAAATGCGGAACACACGGGCGTTGTGAACGTGAATCCGCGCTGCAACGCCGCCAAAGGCCATCCTGCATAGGGTGACCTTTTTTTTATCTTGGAGATGCCCTTGCGGAGCGCATGGTCTCCGAGCAGAGTCTCTGAGACAAAAACATACTGAAATCATTCCCGCTTCCAACTTCCGGAGGACCAAGCCTTTCTTCGACTCGTCATGAACAGCAAAGATCAAAAAAGAAAAAACACCACTTCGCAGGCAATTGCCTTTCGCTTCACCTCGTGGGAAGAACTCTGCGCGCCGCCAGCCCATTCCCGGCTGGCGGAGGGCCGAGGATGCTTCCGGTGGAAGCGAGGCAATTCAGGATTGATACGCAAAAAGAGGTAGTCTCATGAAAGTTTCCCGCAATGATCAATGTCCCTGCGGCAGCGGCAAGAAATACAAGAAGTGTTGTCTGCCGGTGGCGCAGGCTCAGGATTTCGCCTATCGCAGAATAAGCCAGACTTTCCAAAGCTTGACGGGGAAGCTCATGTCCTTCGCCGAAAAAACGCTTGGGCAGGCCACCATCGAGGTGGCTATCGAAGAGTTTTTGGTCTGGGATGAGGATTTTGAGGCAACCATCTCCCTTGAAGAACTCTCCGACCTGTTCGTCCCGTGGGCGCTCTATGCATGGTATCTGACGGAACCCGACATCGAGGACTTGGAGGTCGAGATCCCTCTCCCGGCGGACACGACGATCACGGAACTCTACATCCAGAAAAAAGCCAAAAAAATAGACAGCCTGGAACTCAAGATCCTGCAGGCCGTCAAGCGTCCGGTGTTTTCGTTTTATGAGGTGACCGGGGTCCTCCCCGGCAGCGGATTTTCGTGCACCGACATCCTGACCGGCAACACGCACAACGTCACCGATCACAGCGCATCCGGGATATTGGAGACAGGCGATATTTTCTTCTGCGCCATCTCCCGGGTTGACGACATTGAAATGCTCATCGGCGCCAGTCCCATCAAGTTTCCGTTATCCTGGAAAACCGATGTCATCGATCTGCGCACGTCCATGAAAGAGGATCAGCCTGAACTCTCGGAAGAGGACATGCGTGAATACGAAGCGTCGATTCGTGAACTTTTTCTGGCCATGTATTCCGCCGCGCTCAATCCGCCCGCGTTGACAAACACCGATGGCGATCCGCTGGCCGTGCAGACCCTGTATTACTCCGTCCCCAACGCACAAGAGGCCTTTGACGCGCTGTGCCACCTGTGCGTGGCGGAATCGCGGGAGAAGTTGCTGGAAAAAGCCACATTCGCGGAATCAGGGCAACTGGTAGTCGCGACCATACCCTGGACACGGCTGGAAACCTCCAAGGCGGCGCCGGCGCCGAACACCGTGTTGGGCGATATTTTCATCGATGAGGACACCATGACCATCGAGGTGAACTCCGAAAAAAGAGCGCAGACCATTCGGGACATCATCACGACCGCCATGGGCGACAGGGCGCGGCCCAAAACCACGGTCTTGAAGTCCCTGCATGCTCCTGCCGATGATGCGAGCGACCACGTCGACCCTCTGGCATTTCACAACGCGGCGATGCAGGATCCGGAGATCAGGGCGCACATGGAAAAGATGTTCTTTGAGCACTGGAAGAATTGGGTGGATGAAGCGCTG
>CAXNFJ010000362.1:0-3024 GCA_964201165.1 Desulfomicrobium sp. | reverse complement strand
GGGTCGGTCAAGAAACGCTCAAGGCCTGCGCCGCGTCCGCCCCCGGCAATTTTTTGCGGATGCTGCAGGCCGGAAATTCCCTTGTCCCGTGGCTGGCGGAATTCGACGGTGCGGACCGGATTCCCGCCGGACCGCCCCAGTATCATGATGCAAGCGTCCTGGAGCATACGGCCCGGGTCATGGACAGGTGCGCGGGCGACGTGATGTGCGTCTGGATGGCCCTGTGTCATGACCTGGGCAAGACCGCCACCGCCCCGGAGTTGCTCCCCCGGCATCACGGGCACGAGGACTGCGGTCAGGATCTGGCCGAGGCCCTGGCCCTGCGGCTGCGCCTGCCGAACCGTCATCGCGTCGCCGGACGCATGGCCGTGCGCTGGCACATGGCGGCGGGACGCTACGGAGAGCTGAAGCCGTCCACCAGGGTGCGCCTGCTCCTTGAACTGGACAAGGCCGGGATCATGAAGGCATTTTTTCGATTAGTGACTGCGGATGGTGGGGCAGATGCGAGCGCCGTGGCCGAGAAAGAACTGGCGCTCATCAAGTCGGTTCGCCTGCCGGAAAAGCATCGCGATCTGGGGCCCAAGAGCGCCGAGATCCTTTTGCTTCTGCGTTGTGAGGCCCTGTGCGCACATTCCTGACTGATGGCAATGGGATGTTTTGGAGATGCCGGGAAAAGTTTCGAAGGAATTTTTTATGAGACGATCGGTTTCAAGCATTGGTCCGGTGCTTCTGGGGTTTTGTCTTTTCGTGCTGACGGCGCATGCCGCCGCCGGTGTTTCCTCAGCCCAGCCTTCCCGTGGCGCGGTGGACGATGTCCTGGTTTATGAGCGGCAGGGCTGGGTCTGGACGTGCGATGGTGAAGGCAAGGGGCAGGCGCGTCTGGTTCAAGGTGCAAGGCCCGGGGTGAGTGCGGACGGTCGACTGATCGCTTTTTTTCGGCCGAGTCGGGCCAAGACGGCCGCAGAAATGTCGGACTTGTGGATTTACGATCGCAAGGGCGGCGGCGAGACCATGATCGCACCGTCATTTTTTGCCGCATCCTCTCCGGTGTGGTCCAATCAGGGGACACAGATCGCCTTTTTGGCGCGCGATGCCGAGGCGCGGACCCGCATCGTGGCCGTGAAGGCCGACGGCTCGGGCATGGGCGAACCTCTGCGTGAGGGGGACGACGGCGTGGGCTTTCTCTGCTCGCTCACCTTTACGCCCGAGGATTTCCTGCTTGCGCATGACATGGCCCATGCCTACTGGGTGAATCCTGCCGGCGGGGTGCTCAAACGCGTCCCGTTGGAGAAGATCATGGGCTCCGGCGCCGGCAGCGTCACCAGTTCCGACACATTTGCGGTCTGTCCTGCAGACCCGACGGTGCTTGTCTACAGTCACTCTGTGGCGGGCACCCAGCGTTTCGAAGCCGTCATGCACGAGCCGAGTTCCGCCCTGTCCCTGCACGACAGTTGGGTTGGCACGGGCAAGAACATGCAGATCACGCCGCGCGAAATCACGGCTTTTGACCCTGTCTGGTCCAGGGACGGCCAGCGCGTTTATTTCATCGGCTACCGGGACACCCAGGCCGTCGATGCGGATTTGTTCAGGATTTTGCGTGTTGACCGTTTCGGTTCGGGGCTGAGGGAGCTTGTGCTGGGAGAGAGCGTGAGCGTCGGTTCAAAATCCGGCGGGCAATGAGGAATTTGCGGCCTTACTTTGTCTTCCGCGTGACGGCTGCGAAGCACAGAAACACTCCCGCCGCCAGGATGGCGACCTTGCCGAGGTCGAAGCGGGTGTCCCTTTCAAGGGCGTTCACAGAGGGCAGGGCGGGCAGGTAGAAGACGGCGCTTCTGCCTTTGGAGATGCCTGCGCTGACTGCGCTGCCGATGGTTTTGGTGTTGCCGGGGATGTACCGTCCGTCGGGGAGGGCGAATTCATAGCCGATGGAGTAGCTGTAGCGGTTGGCCACCGGATCCTGCCGGTCGCCCAGTTCGCGACGGATGACGGTGATTTCCCCGACCGCTCGTGCGCCAACCAGGGGCAGCAGGGGAAGGAGCGTGCCGTAGAGCGTCAGCAGCAGTCCCACGACACCGAGGATGATCCGTGGAGCAAGAGGCTTGGGTTTCGACGCGTCCGGCATGGGGCGTGAGATGTCCTGGGCTATTTTTGATACATCCTGGGCATGGGCAGCTTCCATTTTGCGTAGATGGGGCTCAGTTTGTCCTGTTCCGCCAAGTCCTTCATGCCTTGCTCAAAGGTTGCGCGCAGCTTCTCTCCACGCTCGGAGGTGGAGAACGCCGGGAAATATTGCCGAAATCCCACCGCTTCAATGCGGAATTCACCCTCTTCAAGCCTGGTCGGGAAGGCGTGCATGCTTTCCAGGATCAGGTTGCGGTCATCGACGTAAACGTCCGCCCCGCCCCGGACCAGTCTCTGCAGCGCTTCGATTCCGCTGGTGGTCTCGCTGTGATGGATGGGCACCGGGAAATTTTTCGGGGTGTAATAGCCAAGTCTCCACACCACCCGCTTGTTCGCCAAGGATCGCACGCCATCCCAGTCAGGAAAGGTCGAAGCCCTGAACAGTGCGTGGAATTCGCCTTCGTACATGGGAAGTTCTGCCAGGAGCAGCTTTTCACGGACGTCCGGCAGACAGGTGTAGATGTCGGCCTGGCCCTCGCGGACCATGACCAGCCCTCTTTTGGCCGGCACTTCCAGGTGGCGGAGTGTCTCCCCCCGGGGTTCGTAGATGGCCCGCAACAGGTCATGATACAGACCCTGGCCCTCCCGGCTGGTGAAAGCCTCCCAGGACGGGGACGCCGTGACCACTTCCCCGGCATGGGCGGGGATGGCGAGAAAAAAGAAAGCCAGGGCATTCAACGCCAGGATGTTCAGATTGCGGCGGCTGATCATGGACAACGTTCTTAAGGACACGCTGATCAAAGCGTGTTTTCAAAGTAGCCATACGAACATTGCTGTTTGTAGGTTCGATTAAGCAAAAATATATTTCTGCTTGTCCTTTTCAGTGCCCTGGTTGGGGCTATT
>CAXNFJ010000361.1:0-3027 GCA_964201165.1 Desulfomicrobium sp. | reverse complement strand
TATCTTGTTGAGCAATTTCCTGAATTTGCTCTTGCATGTGTCGCATTACAGTGATCCCATACACCCCAACGATCATCATGAACACAAGTAGTATCCCAAATCCAAAAATCAAGCGGGTACCGACCTTAATATTTTTCAACATCGCCTTGCTTGCTCCATTTTTGAAAAAAGATTTTACCGTTGAGAACACATCGGGTTGAACTTTTATGCGCACGAGCTTTACAATTGATTACTAGTCGTATCTAATGCACATCTCTCTTCACAATCAAGATGTGAAGACCTGTTTTTTTTAAATTTATAGGTTCGGTACGTCAAATTCAGCAAAATTTCCCCGGAAAATGCTTCCTTTATCATACATATTTGTGTTTATGACTTCCGACCACTGCTCTATGATACGATAAAGGCCACCCGTAACCGGATGCCCTTGTATTTTCACCCCGAAGAGCAGGTCTGCAAATCCAAGCCAGAATCCACAAAGAAAGTCCCCTGGTGTCCACATTCCAGTATGGCAGAGCACATGAACCGGAGAACGCGGAGTCCCCAAGGCGCCTTTCCGACCCCACGGCCACACGATTCCGGCGTGTTTTCGAACTCAAAGGCAATTTATTTTTTCAAAGCATCTTGAAGGAGACGGCCTGAAGGCACTTCTGGCTGAGGAAGCACCTTCAGGCACGCCTCCTGCAAAAACTCCCGGACCGGCGGACCGACCGGAGCCTAAACTGATTCGCTCAAACTCCAGAAATCCCTTTACCGCCACGAAGGCCTGCGCTAGCTTTGCGGACAGGGTGCCCAAGACCCTTCGGCCAGACGGATCCCCCGCATAAAAACAGAGGAGTATCGCCATGTCGTATCTCCCCTGCGTTGGTTGCGGGTGGTGCTGTTTGAATGACCAGTGCACGGACTCCATGCGGCGTCACGGCTATCTGCCTCGTTGCCCGGAGTTGTTCTGGGACGAAACGGCGGCGCGTTACGTCTGCCGAACCATGCTCGAAGGAAAATCGGGAGATGAGATCCGGCGCAACCAGCATGCCGGCCAGGGATGCTGCGCCCCTCTCAACCCGTGGCGGAACGACATTCGAAACAGGGACACGTGACCCTCATCCCATCCGGACCGACGCGGCGCCATGCCCGGAGCAGGAATAATCCCATGTCGACAGAAAAAACTCCCTCTCCCCGGCCCATGAGCGGCCAACTGACGGTGATGACCATCCTGGTGGCCGTTGTCCCGCTGCTCTGTCTCGGGACTCTGCTCTATGTCTTTTACGACGCCTCCTACCGGGAAAAAACCAGCGTCCACTTGGGCGAGCAGGTTTTGCGCAACGCGCAGAGCATTGACACATTCCTCGACGAAAAATTGTCCAACCTCCGCCAAGAGGCCGTGGCATCCACCCTTGAGGACCTGTCCAATCCGAGCATTCTGCGCGATCGTCTGCATGCTCTGCAAAATGCCTATCAGGGAGTTTTCACCGACCTGGACCTTGTCAATTCCTCGGGCAAAATAGTCGCCCGGGCCGGGGCCGGGGATGCCCAGGCGGACCTGTCCCATGAAGCATGGTTCCCGCAGGCCATCAACCGCCCCACTTACGTCAGCGACCTCGCCTTCCGGGCGAGACACTTTTTTTTGAGCGTGCGCATTACCGCGCAGCAGGAGCTCTGGCTGCTGCGGGCGCACCTCGATCCCCGCCACATCGAAGACAAGATTCGCGCCTTCCACCCCGGCGGACGGGGAGGCGCCTTTGTCCTGGACAGAAGCGGCAACGGTCCGGCCATGGCGAGCGATAAGAAATCGAACACCGAGGAAACCTTCCGTCTGCTTGCCCAACAGGTCTTTCCCGAGGGGCGGCCCGTGGTGCTGGAGGCCGCGGATGGCGGCGGCGACCTGCAGTGGTATGCCTGCGCTCCGCTCAGATCGACGGACAGCGTCCTCGTTTTCCATCAGCCCAAGGCGGAGCTCCTGCAGGCCCTGATCAAGTCCCGGCTGCTCGCCCTGGCCATCATCCTGCTGGGCTGCGCAGGCATTGTCGCCACCGCCCTGGCCATGGCCAGACGCACGGAACAGCGCCTGCTCAAGGCCGAGCACAATCAGCAGCAGATGCAGCGCCAAGTGGTGGAAGCCGGCAAACTCGCCGCCATTGGCGAGCTGGCGGCAGGGATCGCCCATGAAATCAACAACCCCCTGGCCATCATGATGGAAAACGCGGGGTGGATCCAGGATCTGATCAAATCCGAAGATCCCCACAGCGAAGAAAACATGGAGGAGATCCAGTCCTCCCTGCTCACCATCGTCACCCAGGGACATCGCTGCAGGGAAATCACGCACAAATTGCTGAGCTTCGCCCGCAAAACCGACAACACGACGCGGGTGGTGCACATCAACCCGCTGCTGGAAGACATTGCGGGTTTTGCCCGTCAAAAGGCCAAATACCGCAATGTGGAGGTCAGCCTCAGCCTGGACCCCAAGGCAGGCGAGATCCAAGGCTCACCCACGGAATTGCAGCAAATCATTCTCAACCTCGTCAACAACGCCATCGACGCCATCGAGCAGGACAACGGACGGGTGGAGCTGCGCTCCGTGCGTGAAGAAAATTTTGTGGCGATTGACGTCCAGGACAACGGGCAAGGCATCCCCAAAGAGATCCTGCCCAATATCTTCGAACCCTTTTTCACCACCAAACCCGCAGGCAAAGGCACGGGTTTGGGTTTGGCCATCTGCAAGGACATCCTTTCCAAGATGGGCGGGTCCATCACTGTGGACTCGATTCCCGGGCAAGGGTCGACATTCCATGTCCGTTTGCCCCTGCGCGGCCGAACCTGACCGGATGTGACGCGAGCGTAGGCGCTAGCCAAGCCATTTGACTCGATAATTTTCTCTCGCTACTATTTAGTCAGCCCTGAAAAATATGACAATATGCTGAAATTAATTGAAATTTAATCGGAGATAAAGTATTTCAAATAACCAGTGATGCAGTGAAAATGCATTTTTTCTGGTCGAAATCACTCCGAGGTTACCCACGATGCAGCCCAAAA
>CAXNFJ010000360.1:0-3034 GCA_964201165.1 Desulfomicrobium sp. | reverse complement strand
TCGTGCGGGTTTGCATTCGTCTGATTTTGGAACTTTTTATTTCCATTTTTAGGCATAGCTTCAGAAATTCGAGCGCATAGGCTGTTTTTCTTTATGGTCCAATAAGTTTCCGATACGGTTATAAGTTGCCATATTGGGTGCGTAGCCGGCGACGTGAAGTGCGGGAGATGACATGGTCGAGAAGGTGATCATCATGGGCGCGGCGGGCCGTGATTTCCACAATTTCAACATCTATTTCAGGGACAACACCCGCTATTTGGTAGTCTGCTTCACGGCCACCCAGATCCCGGACATCGACGGTCGCCTGTACCCCCCGGAGCTGGCCGGGGAGATGTACCCCGAAGGCATCCCCATTTTTCCGGATAGCGAATTGCAGCAGCGCATCCGCGAATTCGGGGCCGATCTGGTGGTCTTTTCCTATTCGGACATCACCCACAACGAGGTCATGCACAAGGCCTCCCTGGTCACGGCGGCGGGCGCGGATTTCATGATCGCGGGGGCCACGTACACCATGTTGCCCACGGCCAAGCCCGTGGTGGCGGTCTGCGCAGTGCGTACCGGGTGCGGCAAATCCCAGATCAGCCGCGAGATCGCGCGCATCCTCAAGGCCAGGGGGCAGCGCGTGGTCATCATCCGTCACCCGATGCCCTACGGCGATCTGCGCGCGCAGGAGGTGCAGCGGTTCGCCGTTCACGCGGATCTGGACCTGCATCGCTGCACCATCGAGGAGCGGGAGGAGTACGAGCCCATCCTGGACATGGGGATCGTGGTCTATGCAGGGGTGGATTATGCGAAGATCCTGCTCCGGGCCGAGGCCGAGGCCGACGTCCTGGTCTGGGACGGGGGCAACAACGACACGCCGTTCTACACGCCCGCCCTGCATGTCACGGTTTTTGATCCGCACCGGGCCGGGCACGAGCTGCTGTACCATCCGGGCGAGACGAACATGCGCCTGTGCGACATCGCCGTCATCAACAAGGTCGACAGCGCACGGCCCGATCAGATCGAGATGGTGCGCGCCAACATCCGTGTCCACAATCCCGGCGCGCGCATCGTCCTGGCCGAGTCGCGTCTTGAGATGGATGACGCGGAGTTGATCCGGGGGAAACGGGTGCTGGTGGTGGAGGATGGGCCGACCCTGACTCACGGGGGCATGCCCTTCGGGGCCGGAACATTGGCCGCGCGAAGGTTCGGCGCGGCGGAGCTGGTGGACCCGCGCCCGTGGCTCGCGGGAAGTCTGAAGGGCGTGTTCGATTCCTATCCGGGCATCGGCGCGGTGCTCCCGGCCATGGGCTACGGGTTGGGCCAGATCAGGGACCTGGAGGCGACCATGAACGCCGTGCCCTGCGACGTGGTGGTCTCGGGCACGCCTATCGACATTTCCCGCGTGGTGCGCTCGGCCAAGCCAGTTGTTCGGGTCCGTTATGCGCATGCGGACCATGGTTCGCCCACCCTGGAATCCCTTGTCACGGCAATGCTTCCTGCTCAGGACTGAGCAGCGCGGGCGCACCCGAATATCGCTTGGGCGGCAGGTTTCCGTATGCTTCCGTCCCTCAATGATTGCCATTGGGGTGGGATATTGTTTTAACATGGAGAACTCATGCTGGAACTTCGCAATGTGACCGTGCGCCGGGCCGGGCGGGTCATTTTGGATCAGATCGATCTGGCCGTCGCGCCGGGCGAGCATCTGGTGCTGACCGGGCCGTCCGGGGGCGGCAAGTCCACCCTGCTCAAAGTTGCGCTGTTGTTCGAACCGGCGGATGAGGGCGAGGTGCTGTGGGGTGGGCAAAGTGTCTCTACAGCCGACTTGGCCGCCCATCGAAGCCGGTTTTTGTACATCGGTCAGAAACCCTTGCCTTTCGACGGCACGGCCGGGGAATATCTGAACCTGCCGTTCACCTTTGCCGCCAACCGCGCCCTGCATGCCGACCCGGTCCGTCAGGCCGAGCTTATGGTTGCCGTGGGCCTCAATCCCGCCTTGCGGGAGAGCCCCTACACCCGCCTGTCCGGTGGCGAGCAGCAGCGACTGACCATCATCCAGGGCCTGCAGCTGGACCGCTGCTTCTGCCTCCTGGACGAGATCACGTCCAGCCTCGATCAGGACTCCATGCGCTCCGTGATCCGCTTTTTCGCCCAGGACAAGGCGCGGACCGTGCTGGCCGTGACCCACAACCGCCAGTGGCTGGATTTCGGATTCGCCGAGCTCAGCCTTGAATCCGGCAAGATTTGGAGGCGTCCGTGAACGAAACCGTAACTATCTCCGTTCCGATCCTGCTCCTTTTTTCCGTGATCCTGATCTTTCCGGTGCTCATCTTTCGTCATTTGCGTCTGCGCCTGACCAAAGACCTGATCATCTCCATGCTGCGCATGGGCGTTCAGCTCGGGCTCGTGGCCATCTACCTGGAATATATCTTCAAGCTCGACATGCTCGTGGTCAACGTGGCCTGGGTGCTGGTCATGATCGTCGTCGCCACGGGCTCCATCCTGCGCCAAAGCGGGCTGTCGTGGCGAAAATGCCTGTGGACGATCCTGCCTGCCCATCTGCTGACGTCGCTCCTGATTCTGTGCGGCTTCCTGTTTGTCTTTGATTTCGGGGCGATCTCTTCGGCCCGCTATCTGATCCCGCTGATGGGCATGGTTTTGGGCAATATCCTGCGCAGCAATGTCGTGGCCCTGGATCGATTTTTCTCGGAACTGCGCGCGAACGAGGAGATGCACATCCAGTACCTGACCCTCGGCGCAAGCGAAGCGGAGGCGGTGCGGCCCTTTCTGCGCAATGCCTTGCGCGCGGCCGTTGGCCCGCAGCTCGGGACCGTGGCGACCATGGGCATCGTTTCCCTGCCGGGCATGATGACCGGCCAGATCCTGGGCGGGTCCTCCCCGGCGGTGGCCATCGCGTACCAGATCATGATCATGATCGCGATTTTCACCGCCGCCACGGTCTCGGCCTTTCTGGTTGTGCATTTTTCCCGCAGCGTGGCTTTTGACGCCTGTGGCCGGCTTGATGCGTCCATATTTCTGAAGAGGTCCTGAG
>CAXNFJ010000359.1:0-3034 GCA_964201165.1 Desulfomicrobium sp. | reverse complement strand
GACCAGGCAGGCCGAGGGGGCTCTGGATGATCTGGATGTCTTCTTCCTTGGCGTTGATGTACGATTCCTTGAATTTGATGTCGGCGTCGCACTCATGGGTGGCCACGAAGCGGGTGCCCATCTGCACGCCGGCCGCGCCCATCTTCAGGAATTTGTATATATCGGCGCCGTCATAGACGCCGCCCGCGGCAATGACCGGGATCGGCCGTCCGGCCTTCTCCTCGAATTCGCGCACGGCCTCGATGACCTGGGGCACGGTGGTCTCAAGGGAGAACTCGGGGTCGGTTATCTGTTCGGGCTTGAAACCCAGATGACCGCCGGCCTTGGGGCCTTCGACCACAAAGGCGTCAGGCAGATAGTCGAACTTGGACAACCATTTTTTGCAAATGACGCTGGCGGCCCTGGCCGAGGACACAATGGGCACCAGTTTGGTCTTGGCCCCGTCCTTGATGTAGGAAGGCAGGTCCAGGGGCAGACCGGCGCCGGCAAAGATGATGTCCGCGCCTTCCTTGATGGAGGTTTTGACCAGGTCGCTGAAGTTGGTCAAGGCGACCATGATGTTCACGCCCAGGATGCCGTCTGTTATTTCGCGAGCCTTGCGCAGTTCTCGGCTGAGGGCGCGCGTGTTCGCTTCGCGGTAATTGGTGCCGATATCCGGCTCGCCCATGCCGATCATGGCGGCGGCGATGACGCCGATGCCGCCTTCCTTGGCCACGGCCGAAGCCAGACCGGAAAGTGAAATGCCAACACCCATGCCGCCCTGGATGATGGGAATTTTTGCTACAAGATCACCGATCTTGAGTTGTGGGAAGTCCATTGTCTTCTCCTGTATGGATTTCGCCGCGTGGCCCGGGAAATGGGAATACTTTGAGCGACCACTTAATC
The DNA here is from genome assembly GCA_964201165.1 of Desulfomicrobium sp. GTDB lineage: Bacteria > Desulfobacterota > Desulfovibrionia > Desulfovibrionales > Desulfomicrobiaceae > Desulfomicrobium. The sequence goes on along the minus strand of CAXNFJ010000359.1, from coordinate 2,149 downwards.
GAGGCGTTTGTGGCGCTGCTACCCCAAAAAAAAACAGTGGTCAATGAAGGCCCGTGGGCCGTGGCATTACTTAGTGCGCGGCAAGTCCGATGCAGAGCAGCACGTACGGCTGGAGGAGATGTCCTGAGGGGGACACTGACTTACAGCAGACCAAGCGGGAGAAGGGCACAGAGTTCGCCGGCGATAATTGCGGTGCCCAGGAAGTCTCCGTTCACGCCGTGCTGGCGGCGACCCAGAGCCAGCAGTGCGGCCATGGCCGCGAGGGTCAGGGCGAGGGTGGTCGCCACATGGTTTACAGGGAGGGCCATGGCCGGAAGCAGGGTGGTGCATCCGCCCAGGACCAGGGCGGAGGCCGTGGCTCCGCGCACGGCGTTTTGTCCCAGGCCCGGCCGGGAAAAATCGCGGCCCAGCCTTGCCAGGGCTATGCAGCAGAACCTGCCGAAAACAGGAGCAAAGAGCAGGAGCATCCACGCCCGGTGCGTGATGGCTTGCTCGAAAAGAGCGGTCTGCATTCCCAGTCCCAGGATGAGGCCGATGGTCCCGAAGGCTCCGATGTGACTGTCCTTGACAATAGCCCAGAAGCGATCCCCCGTGGCACCGCTGCCCCACCCGTCCCAAAGATCGGCCCATCCGTCCCAATGCAGTCCTCGGGTCAGATACAGGTTCACGCCGGTTAGGATCCAGGCCAAGGTCCAGGACGATAACGGGAGTCGGGCGGTCAGGGCCAGGATCATCCCGATGAGGCCGCCCACGAGCGGGTACATGGGCATGGATCGGCTGATGGCGTCGTTTGAAGTGATGCGTGCCCGACCCAGAGGGGTGAGGAAGGTCAGGGCCACGAGAAAATCGGTCAGCGCGGTCACGAGCGCCGGGTGTCCGTACGGGTCAGGCGCAAGGTCTGACCGGGGACAATTTCGAGGAGGCGCGCGCAGGAGTTTTGATTCACGGCAAGTTCCATGACTCCCTGGCTGCCCTCCAGCAGGCCGATTTGCGAGGGCGCGAGTTCGGCATAGGTCGAAGCCTCGATGACCTTTCTGCCATCATCAAGGGTCCATGTCCGCCGACGGATGGGCACTTTTCCAATGGGCAGGTTCAGCAGGCAGTTGCCGAAGCGGTCCACATGCAGCACGACACAGTCCAATGCGTCGGCTTGGACCCTACCCAGCGCCATCGCAGTGCGAACAACCTTGTCCGGACTCAATGGAAACCCGAGGGATTCCGGCATGGCTCCAAGGGCCAGCCTGGCGGCTACGCCTGCGAAGATGTCCCGGCCATGGAAGGTGCGGCTGATATCGTCGGAGTTGGCGGCAATCCGCCACCAGGAGGCGGGTTCGTCCATCAGAAAGGACAACAGGCCGTTGTCAGGAGCCAGGTAGGATTTTTTTTCCAGGCGGGCCAGCAGAATGGATCGCTTCGAGCCGACGCCGGGATCGACCACGTTGACGAAGATGCACTCGTTCGGGAAATGCCGATGGCTGGCCTGGAGCAGAAAGCTGGCCTGAACAATGTTGTGGGGTTGGACTTCGTGACACAGGTCCACGATGCGCGCATGGGGAGCCATGCGCAGCAGAGCGCCTTTCATTTGGCCTACATAGGGGTCCTGGTGGCCGAAATCCGTGAGCAGAGCGATGACTGGATGCATAAGCTGAACATGTACGACCAAGCGCGCACTCTGTCTAGGTCTTCTCCAGAAAGCTGTTGACAGTCTTGAGTACCCCTGTGTAGATACGGCGCTCTTCGGGGCGTAGCGCAGTTTGGTAGCGCATCGGTTTTGGGAACCGAGGGTCGCATGTTCGAATCATGTCGCCCCGACCAGAATGAAAACAAGGGCTTGGATGTAAAATCCAGGCCCTTTTTTCTTGCTGATTTTTGGTCTGCCCAACACTATGCCCAACAGGGCAGTCAACATTTCTATCATCTTTTGGGAAACGAAGTAGTTGGTGCTCCGGGATATGATGTGATGGCGCGGTTGGTACTGCGCTCCGGATTAGACAGGTCGTTGTTCAGTGAATCCGCTCGAAGCTGTTCGCCAAACTTGCGCGGCCTTGTATCGATTCTCAAGTCGGTATAATCTGGCTCTGTCCACGAATTTTATTGTTTTATCCTGCTCAGTCTGGCTTTGGGAACCGAGGGCCGCTGGTTCGAATCC
>CAXNFJ010000358.1:0-3056 GCA_964201165.1 Desulfomicrobium sp. | reverse complement strand
CTGCAAGACTGGAATTATCAGAGCGTTGACTGGAATCGTGTTTGGCGCAAGCACCATGCCCAAAAAGCCATGCATGAACGACGCGGCGGCAGAAACTGGGACAAGTGCGCCAAGGACTTCACCAAAGCCGTGACCCGAGGAGACTACGTGGAGCAGTTTCTGGCTCTCTGCGATGTGCGGACAAATGAAACGATCCTCGACATCGGGGCCGCAGCCGGAACACTGGCCGTGCCCCTGGCCGGACGTGCCGAATCGATTACGGCTCTGGAACCCTCGACCATGATGCGTGCGCTGCTCAAGGAACGCTGTGAAAAACAGGGGATTGAAAACATCCGCGCAGTGGAGGGACGCTGGGAAGATGACTGGAGCGTTTTGGGCATCAAATCCCACGACGTGGCCATCGCGTCCCGGTCCCTCGTCGTGAACGACCTGAGCCTGGCCATCGCCAAACTCCAAAAATACGCCCGCCGCCGGGTCTATGTCTCAACGCTGGTCGATGACGGGCCCTTTGATCGCAACCTCATCGCGGCCGTGGGCCGGGAGTTCACACCCGGCGTCGATTATATCGTGGTTCTTAATTATCTTCGTCAAATCGGAATTTATGCCAATCTGACCTTCACGACCCACCGGGAAGCACGCGTGTTTGCCGACCTGGAAGAGGCCGTGAACGGTTTGTCCTGGATGGTGAACGACATGACTGAGGTCGAGCAAACCCGCTTGCGCGATTATCTTTCCCGCACGCTTGTCGCAGATGGAGGGCTCCTGTGCCTGCCACGAAAGCACACCGTGCGCTGGGCCGTCCTGTATTGGGACAAGGAGGACGCATGCGGACCAGTGTGCTAGTCAGGCGGCTTCGATTCCTGTTCCTGGCCTTGGTGCTTGCGGCCACGGGCGCGTCCTCGGCCCAGGCCAGGGAGATCGTGGACATGGCCGGACGCTCCGTGACCATTCCCGACAAAGGCACGAAGATTTTCTGCGCCTCCCCCCCACCACTGTATCTTCTTTATGCCCTGGACTCCTCCCTGGCCGCAGGACTCAATTTCGCGTTCACCGCACAGGAGACAACCTATCTGCGCCCGGAATTCCTGAACCTGCCGGTCCTGGGCGGCTGGTTCGGTCAGGGCCAGACGCCGAATCTGGAAACAGTGATGGCGGTCAAGCCCGATTTCATCCTTGCCTGGGACTGGCACAAGGGCGCGGCCAACGATGTCATCGAAAAAACGGCCCAGACCCTGGGCTTGCCCGTGGTTTATGTCCGGCTAGACACCCTGGAACAATACGCCCAGGCTTTTGAATTTCTGGGCCAGATCCTGCGCCGCGAAGAACGCGGGCAGACGCTGGCCAGGGAGACCCGGCGCATGCTGGCCGAAGTGGAACCCGTCATTGCGGCCATTCCTGAGGAGAAGCGGACATCCGTCTACTATGCCCAGGGCGTGGACGGCCTCAAAACCGAATGCGACACCTCGGTGCACGCGGAACTGATCAATCTTGCCGGTGGCAAAAACATCCGCTCATGTCAGGCTCGTGACTCCTTTGGCATGGAAAGTGTCAGCGTGGAAGAAATCCTCAACGCAGACCCGGAGGTCATCCTGGCCAAGGAAAGCTCTTTCGCCAAAGCGGCCCGGATCAGCCCGATCTGGAACCATGTCCGGGCCGTACGAAACGAGCGCGTTCTGCTTATCCCATCATCCCCCTTCAACTGGTTCGACCGCCCGCCCTCCTTCATGCGCATCCTGGGTCTGTGTTGGCTGACCAACCGGATCTACCCGGACCGCTATCCCAAGGACATGGTCGCCGAAACACGGAATTTTTACCGGCTCTTTCTTGACGTGAACCTCAGTGAGGCCCAAGCGCGGGAGGTCCTTGGACAATGATCATGCACCTGCGCACCTTCGGACTTTTCTTTCTGCTGCTCGCGTGTGTGCTGGTGTCCATGGGGCTCGGGCGCTACCCCGTCACCGTGCAGGACATGCACCAGTATCTGGGGTTTTCCCTGGATGCGGATCCGGACAGAATGCGCATGATCAGGACTCTGCTCCTGGAAGTGCGCCTGCCCCGCATCCTGGCCGCGGTCTGTGTCGGCGCGGCCCTTTCCGTTTCCGGCGCGGCCTTTCAGGCCATGTTCATCAACCCCCTGGTCTCACCCGGACTTCTGGGCGTATTGGCCGGGGCATCCTTGGGCGCCGCCCTGGGCATGGTTCTTTCGACCAGTTGGATCGTGGTCCAGGCCAGCACCTTCTTCTTCGGGCTCCTGGCCGTGGGCCTGGCCATGTTCATGGCCCGCATGTATCGGGGAGACCGCCTTCTTTTGCTGGTCTTGAGCGGCGTGGTTGTCTCGGCCCTGTTCACGGCGCTTTTGTCCATCATCAAATATCTGGCGGATCCCTACAATCAACTCCCGGCCATCACCTACTGGCTCATGGGCGGATTCTCCCTGGTGAACCGGGAATCCATGATGATCCTGACTCCGGTCTTCATTCTGGGCATCGGGATCGTCATCAGCCTCTCGGGCTATCTGAATGTCCTGACCATGGGCGACGAGGAGGCCAGAGCTCTGGGCGTGCGGGTCACATGGCTGCGCATCGCCCTCATCCTCACCGCAACCTTGATCAGCAGCCTGACCGTGGTCATCGGCGGCATCATCGGCTGGGTCGGGCTGATCATCCCCCATGTCGGCCGCATGCTGGTCGGCCCGGACAACAGGGTTCTTCTGCCCGTTTCCGCTCTTTTGGGCGCATTTTACCTGCTGGTGATCGACAATATCTCCCGGCTCATGTTCCCGGTGGAAATTCCCCTGGGCATCCTGACGTCACTGCTGGGCATCCCCGTTTTTGCGGTAGCCTTGCGTCACAGTCGTGGGGGATGGAGCTGACATGGAAAAAGTGCACGCCGCGTCGATTGCATTCGGATACACGGGCAAACGTGTGCTGAACAACGTCTCCCTGACCGTGCGGCAGGGAGAAGTGGTTTCCCTGCTTGGACCCAACGGCAGCGGTAAAACGTCGCTGCTCAAAATCCTGCTCGGCTTGCTGCGGCCTCAATGCGGAGAAGTGCGC
>CAXNFJ010000357.1:0-3069 GCA_964201165.1 Desulfomicrobium sp. | reverse complement strand
GCCAGATCGGGAAGCTGCTCGTCCACGACCAAGAGATCCGGGGGATCGGAAAAAAGAAATTCCAGGGCGGAGGTGCCCCGCCCAAAGCAGGTCCATTTGACCTCGTCCTCGGGCCACAGGGCGCGCAGACTCCCTTCGAGCTTGGGGTCCGCCGTGACCAGAAAAAAATGTTTGCTGTCCTTCATGAGTGCAAACCCTTACATCAGGTCCACAAATTCACGTTCCAGCCCATTCAGGATCTTGTGCAGCACTTCCGGAGTGATTTCCAAGGCTTCCAGCACGCCTTCATCGAGAGCGCTGACCTGATCGTCCCCGCCGTTGCCCACGCCAAAGAGCCGGGCCAGAAAATCCCCCACATGCACGACCTGCGCGATCTTGGGATAGAGCGTGGCGGACATGGGCCGGTGATGGTAGGAGAGCCCTTCCTTCAGATTCGGGGGCAGGTTCCAGTAGGAGCACAACCACAGATTGATGCGGTCATGGGCAAAACCCAGGATCTCCAACTCGGCCTGACGATAGGAAACATCCTTCTCCCGGACCAGGGCATCGATGGCCGCGCGGCTGTCCGGCAGTTGCACCGCGGCCACGACCTTGCCGATGTCGTGCAACAGTCCGGCCACGGCGTATTCCTCGGGATCCTTGCAGCCGATTTCCCGGGCGATGGCGGAACAGGCCAGGGCGCAACCCAGGCTGTGCTCCCACAGGCCCTTCATGTTCTCGTTCATGACCTCGAAGACGGACGTCGAGATGATGATACCCTTGATGACATTGAAGCCGAGCAGGACCAACGCGTGCTGGATCGAACCGATCCGCCCCGGAAAACCGTAGATGGGCGAATTGACCATCTTCAGAACCTTGGCCGAAAGCACCTGATCCTTGGAGATGGCCTTGCTGATCTGATCCGTGGAGGAGTTGGGATTCTCGACCAGGATCGCGACCTCCTGCAGGACTCCGGGCAACGTGGGCAAATCCTTGACCGCCAGAATCTGGCCTTTTTGTTTGGTGCGCAGATCTTCTTCCATTAGTGTTCCTCTGTCCGTGCCGCCTGAGCCGCCGCCAGGGCGCATTTATGGGTGTAATAATCCTGCACCATCAGCTTTACCTTCTGCATGTACTTGTCCTTCGCAAAGCTTCGAAAAATGTGGTCCAGACGTTCCTGTTTCTTTGCCAGAGCCTCCGCGCCGCACCCTTCCCCCATCTCCAGGGAATCGCCCTCGACCACCACCTGTTCCACACCCATGGTGTCCAATTTGGAAATAAGCGATGCCGTCAGGACCGTGCCAGCGGCGATGAGGACCATGCCGTTTTCACGGGTCACCGGCTTGCCGAGGACCATTTCCGGCCGGGCCAATTGCAGGGGAATCTTTTGCATCAATATCTCCAAATGACCCGCGGGTCAGGTTTCAAGAGCATAGTACATACCGGGCAACTGCTTCACAAGCCCTTGCAATTCCATGAAAAGGAGCGTGGAACTGATCTTGTCGGCCGGCCAGCCCGTCTGGCGCGTCAGGTCATCGATATGCAACGAATCCCGGCCGAGGAGCAGACGATGCACGATCAGGTGTTCCGGATCGTCCGGCTCGGGCCTGCAGGACGATGGCTCCGTGGAAGACGGGATAGAATGCGTTCCCAGGCGCAGCTGCAACTCCCCCAGAATCTCCTCCGCGTTTTGAACCAGGCAGGCTCCCTGGCGAATCAGCTGATGACAGCCCTGGTAGGTCTTCAGGTTGGCTGGCCCGGGCATGGCGAAAACATCCCTGTTCTGCGCCAGAGCCAGTTCCGCCGTGATGAGGCTGCCGCTGCCCAAGGCCCCTTCCACCACCAATACACCCAGAGAAAGGCCGCTGACAATGCGATTGCGATGCGGAAAATTTATTCCCTCGGGCCGGGTGCCCGGGGCGAATTCGCTGACGATGAGTCCGCGGGTCGCGATCAGTTTCCACACGTCGGCGTTGGTGGCCGGATAGACCAGATCCAGGCCCGTGCCCAGGACCGCGATGGTCCCGCCCACTTCGCGCACGGCCCCCATGTGGGCGGCGCGGTCAATGCCGTGGGCAAATCCCGAGACCACGCAGATCCCGGCCCGGCTCAAGGATGCGGCCACGGTTTCGGCCATGCCCGTGCCGTAGCGGGAAGAGTCCCGTGATCCGACCACGGCCACGCACGGGCGGGCCAGCAGGCTCAAGTCGCCGAGGTAATATAAAAAAAGAGGCGGATCGGGGATCTCCCGCAACAGATCGGGATAGGACGAATCGCGAAAAAAAACCATTGAAAAACCCAGACTCTTGGCCCGGCGCTCTTCTTCCTCGGCTTTCTCCCGCCACAGCCCCAGGCCGAATTCTGCCTGCACCCGGGTCGAAACCAACCTCCGCGCGGCCCATGCGGGCCAATCCGCCGTGGCCGCTTCGGCGCTTCCGTACGATTCCAGCAGCCGCTTCCAGGTACGTGGGCCCAAGCCGCGGGTATGGCGCAGGGCAAGGGAGGCCGAAAATTCATCCACGAGCCACCACCACTGTCACTGAATCATTGCTACCCTGCAGCTTGATCCGGGCCTGGCGTCCGAGACGGGAGGCCCGGGAATCCGGGTAGAGGGACTGCAACTGATCCAGACAGGCCCTGGCCTGCCCCGCATGTCCCTGGCGCTGGGCGGTAAAGGCCAGTTTGAGCAACGCGTCCGGACTCTTGGCGTGACGGGGATACTCCCGCACAACCCGCTCAAAGGCTTCGGCGGCCCGATCATAGCGCCCCTGGGCATACCAGGTTTCCCCGGTCCAATAGAATGCGTTGGGCAGAAGCTTGTGCCGGGGAAAAGCACGCATGAAGCCCGCAAACCCTTCCCTGGCCAGATCGTAACGGCCGCCCTCGTAGTCTTTGAGGGCTCTGGCATAGGAGTGTTCGGGAGTGGCCGCCGGAGAGGATTTTTTTGCCGCGGCCCGCGACGCGCTCGCAGTCGGACCGGGGCCGGGAGCCGCCGTTGCGGAGTCGGCCGATCGGTGCGCAGGCGCAGGGGCCTTGGCTCCGGCGGTCTCGGCGGGCACTTTGGCCATGGTTTGGTTGCCTGATGCCCTT
>CAXNFJ010000356.1:0-3073 GCA_964201165.1 Desulfomicrobium sp. | reverse complement strand
CGGCTGGAAGTCCTTGGCCAAGGTCATTTGCGAATATCTGGTCTCCGCCAGCGCCACACGCATGTCATACGGGTTGGTCTTGACCATGCGGGCCATGACTTCGAGTGTCTGCAATCGATTGCGGGCAGCATCCAGGGCGGGTGCGAATTCAGCCTCATGGTGCGCCAGCAGCTCTTGAAGGACATCCACATCTGTCTGCAGCGCCTGCACTTCCTGGATCTTGGAACGGAAAAAGGAGGAGAGGACCGTGACCTCGGGAACCGGCTGGGCCTCGGCGGCCAATCCGACACCCGCCAAGCAAAGCATGCAGACAAGAACTATCGACAAAGTCAAACGCATCATTTTCATAGCATCCTTAATAAAAAAGAGGCCACCCGTTCCCGAATGGCCTTTCCTGGAAGTACGCCTTAGGTTTACAAGTATCCCCAGGTCTTGAGCCTGGAATAGGCATGCTGGGCCATTTCGCCTTGGGTCACGGCCTTGAGGTAGCGGTGATACTCCTCGGCCGCGTTCTGCTTGTCCTTCATGCCTTCATAGGAAAAACCCTTCATGAAGATCGTGGTCGGATTGCCCGGCAGAGCCCGTTCATAGGCCGTAAAATCAGCCAGGGCCGAGGAATAATCCTTGTTCATGATGGATGCCACGCCATGCAAGTGCTGCGCCTGGGCCTCGGAAGGGTAGACCCCCTTCGCCCTGCCCGCATACTCCGCCGCGGCCTTGCCGTTTTTTTGGGCGATCTGGCATTTGGCCATCATGAGAAGCCCGGCGTAATCATTGGGGGCAAGCTTGAGCCCATCGCCGTATCGGCCTTGAGCGGCCGCATATTCCTTGGCGGCCATGGCCTTGTCCCCTTCCTGAAAGAGCTTGAACATGGGGCCGAGCTTGCGCAGAGAGGCCGTTGAATCCATGTAGCGCTCCTTGTGCAGGGGAAGATTCTGCCTGTCCCCATACCGGGTCCTGGAACGGGTCACGGCTGTCTCATACCGCTCATTGCTCATCGGGTGCGAAGAAAACATGGCCTCGATGGCGCTGGGCTGACTCTTGCCCATGGAACGCAGGACATCCATGAGCCCGACCATGCCCTGAGGGGAATAACCGGCTCCGACCATGTAGTCCATGCCCAGTTCGTCGGCCTGCCGCTCATCCTCGCGGCTGTAGCGCGCCAGCAAAAGGCTGGCGCCGAGATTGCCCACGGTGCCGGCCAGATTGCCCAGGCCCTGACTGGCCGTTCCGGCAATCAGGGAGGCCCCGCCGACCAGGGTGCCGATGATCTTGCTCTTGGACATGCGCGCCGCCGTGTGCCGGGCGTTGACGTGGCCCAATTCGTGGCCGACCAGCGCGGCCAGTTCGGCTTCGTTGTCCAGTTCGGCCAGGATGCCGCGGGTGACGGCGATACTCCCGCCGGGAAACGCATACGCATTGACATACGTGGCATTCACCACATTGAAATTGTAGGGCATATGCGCCCGATGCGAGACCCGGGCCAAGGATGCACCCACGCCGGACACATAGCCTTTAAGGGCCGCGTCCTGAGTCACCCCGTAGTCCGCGGAAAACTGGTGTGGCGCATTGACCTTATCGACCTGTACTTCTTCGCCCTCACCCATAAGCATGAGCTGGCTTTGGCCCGTAACCGGGTTGGCCGCGCAGCCCACAGCTGTGGAAACCGTGACCAGGGCGGCAAGCTTGATGAAATCGCGACGGGTCAGGGTGCCTCGGTAGGCTCGGTCATCAAAAATTGAATTCATGATAGGCTCCTCGGAAAAAAATCATTCCCGCCTGATACACCATCCGCCCGCGAGCTGACAACCCGGAGAAGCAGATCGTCATTCCTGACTCTGGCGATCCAGGCCGCGATAGTTGATGGCTTCGGCCAGATGCTTGACCGTGAGATCCTGGTCTCCGGCAAGGTCGGCGATGGTGCGTGAAATGCGCAGCACCCGTGTAAAAGCCCGGGCCGACATGCCCAGTCGCTGCACCGCACCCTCCAGGAAGGCGTGCTCGGATTCGCTCAAGGGGCAGTAACGCTCCAGCCATTTGCCCGACAACTCGGAATTGGAACGGAAATGCAGGCCGTCGTAGCGCTCGCGCTGCACGTCGCGGGCCGCGTTGATTCGCTCCTGCATGGTGGCGGAGCTGATGCTGCCCTGTCCCTGCTTCAGATCCCGATACGGAACGGCCGGCACTTCCACATGCAGGTCGATGCGGTCGAGAAGCGGCCCCGAGAGCCGGGAGCGATAGCGTTGCACCTGGATGGGGGTGCAGGAGCATTGGTGTTTTTCGTCGCCCAGATAGCCGCACGGACAGGGATTCATGGCCGCCACGAGCATGACATCACCCGGATACTCCAGGGACACGGCGGCACGGGAAATGGTCACCCGGCCTTCCTCCAGGGGTTGCCGCAATACTTCCAGCACATGTTTCTTGAACTCGGGCAGTTCATCGAGAAACAGGACGCCCCTGTGGGCCAGGGACAATTCGCCCGGACGCGGATAATGGCCACCGCCGATGAGTCCGGCATCAGAGATGGTGTGGTGCGGCGAGCGAAAAGGACGGGTCACCATCAGAGGCTGGTCCGAGGGGAGCTTGCCCGCCACGGAATAGACCTTGGTCACCTCCAGGGCTTCGTCGAAACTGAGCGGAGGCAGAACCGTGGGGATGCGGCTGGAAAGCATGGTTTTGCCGCTGCCCGGCGGGCCTATAAACAGCATGTTGTGGCCGCCGGCGCAGGCGATCTCGATGGCCCGCTTGGCCCGTTCCTGGCCCTTGACCTCGGAGAAATCCTGCCAAAACAGCTGGCGCTCACCCCACAGGCTCTGCACGTCGCACGTCAGCGGGGCGATGTCCTCCTCACCGAGCACGAAGCGCACGACCTGGGCCAGGGACCGACAGGGGAAAATGGGCAGTCCCTGCACCACGGCGGCCTCCCGGCCGTTGGCCTCGGGCACGACCATGCCCCGGGCTCCGGCCTCAAGGGCGCGCAGGGCCAGGGGCAACACGCCGGGCACAGGCTTCAAGTCCCCGAAAAGAGAAAGCTCCCCGGCTAGATACAGACCAAGGAGCCTTTCTTGAG
>CAXNFJ010000355.1:0-3078 GCA_964201165.1 Desulfomicrobium sp. | reverse complement strand
CCTTTGCAGGAACCGACCGGCTGGTGGAGGGCCTGGGGCTGCACACGGTCTGTCGCAACGCCAAGTGCCCGAACATGTTCGAGTGCTATTCCCAGGGCACGGCTACTTTTTTGATTCTCGGCCATGTCTGCACCCGCAACTGCGCGTTCTGCAACATTACGCCAGGTCTCCCGGAGCCGCTCGACCTGGACGAACCGCGCCGCGTGGGACAGGCGGCAAAGACGCTGGGCCTTAAGCATGTGGTCATCACCTCCGTCACCCGCGACGATTTGCCGGACGGCGGCTCGGCGCATTTCGCGGCCGTGGTCCGCGCCGCGCGCGAGGCCTGCAAGGACGGCGCGCCCTCCATCGAAGTGCTCATCCCTGATTTCAAGGGATCTCTTGCGGCCCTGCGGACGGTGCTGGACGCCGCGCCGGAGATAATCAACCACAATGTGGAGACCCCTCCCGCGCACTATGCCCGGATCAGGCCCCAGGCCGATTATGCCCAGAGCCTGGAGCTGCTACGCCGGGTCCGGCAGGCGGGGGGAGTGCCCAAGAGCGGGCTTATGGTCGGACTGGGAGAGACGGACGAGGAGGTGCGCGGGGTGCTCAAGGATCTGGCCGACGCCGGGTGCCGCATCGCCACGGTGGGCCAGTACATGCGCCCCAGCCGCAACCATCCGCCCGTCGAGCGTTATGTTCATCCCGATGTGTTCGAGCAGTACGCGCTGTGGGGCCGGGAAGCGGGGCTTGAATTTGTGTTCAGCGCGCCGCTGGTGCGCAGCAGCTATAACGCGGCCCATGTCTTCAAGCAGATTGCCGTGACTCAATAAATTTATAATTTCAGTCTATTGAAGTGAATTAAGGATATTGTGAGCATGACCACCGCCATCATCGGTTCCGGCGCCATCGGCGCCTTTTACGGGGCCCGGCTGCTCAAGGCCGGGCATGAGGTCCATTTTCTCTTTCATTCCGACTACGAGCATGTGCGCACCCATGGCCTGCGCGTCGATTCCGTGGACGGCGACATGTTCTTCCCGCACGTCAACGCCTACGCCCGGCCTGAGGACATGCCTCAATGCGACCTTGTTCTGGTGGCCACGAAAACCACCACCAACGGTCTGCTGGACACATTGCTCCGCCCGGTCTGCGGACCGGAAAGCTGCGTGGTGCTGATGCAGAACGGACTGAACGGCGAGCGCGCCGTCGCGGGCCTCGGCCTCGGGGCCACGGTTCTGGGCTGTCTGTGTTTCGTGTGCTGCAACAAGATGGGCCCGGGCCATATAGCGCATCTTGAATACGGGAAGATCCTGCTCGGCCATTACCGTCCCGACGAGCAGCCCGCCGGGATCACCCCGGAATTGGCAAGAGCGGCGCTGGCTTTCGAGAGCGCGGGCATCGCGGTGGAAAAAAGTCCGGACCTCATCCTGGCCCGCTGGCGCAAGCTGTTTTGGAACATCGCCTTCAACGGCCCCTGCGCCCTCCTGGGCGCGACCACGGACAGGATCGTGGGCTGCGAGGCCACGCGTCAGCTGGCCCGCGATCTCATGGCCGAGGTTCGGGCCGGAGCCTTGTCCGTGGGCCGTGACATTCCGGAATCCTACATCGGGGATATTCTTGAGTTCACGGATAAGATGGCCCCGTACAAGCCGAGCATGATGCTCGACGCCGAACATGCCCGTCCTCTGGAAATGGAAGCCATTTATGGCGAACCCTTGCGCACGGCGAAGGACCATGGCGTGGAGCTTCCCTGCGTGCGCACGGTCTATCAGCAGCTTGTTTTTTTGGATCAGCATCTGCGCGAATCCCGTTAGAGGCTCTTCATCCGGCAATGCTCCGAAACGCGGGAACACGTTTTTCGGGGCATTTTCTGCGTGCACGTTTTGGCTCATCCAATTGTACGTTTACGTTCGTCCGAGTGTAAGTTTATGAGCATTGTTTCTGTTAAAAAATAAATTATAAAGGATGGTTGAGTGTGATGTTTTTGGACCGATGGGAGGATGAATCCCGTTTAGGTCGGAAGTCGTGTCCCCAAGGTGATTTGAACCATTGTTATCGGCGTGAAAAAGTCCGGATGTCCCGCCTAAAGTACAAGGGCATCGATGCCGTAAGGATTTGATGAAGTGATGATTTTTTTCTGCAAAACAGACAATCGGATGTAAACGGATGTATTTGCGGCTTGACAGAATGGTGACGTTCCTTGCGATCCATCCCTTTCACGACGGCAACGGACGTTTATCCCGCATCCTGACCACGCTCCTGCTGCTGCGCTCTGGCTATGCCTACGCCCCGTACAGTTCGCTTGAAAGCGTCGTCGAGAACAGCAAAGAAGGCTACTACCTCGCCCTGCGTCAGACGCAGGCGACCATTCGCACGGATGCCCCCAACTGGCAGCCTTGGCTGTTGTTTTTTCTACGCGCTCTGCATCAACAGATGAAGCGGCTTGAAAAGAAAGTGGAGAGAGAGCATCTCGTACTGGCCGCGTTACCGGAACTTTCCTTGCGCATTTTAGAGCACGCCCGCGAACATGGCCGGGTTACGCTGAAAGAAATGGTCATTCTGACCGGGGCCAGCCGGAACACCTTGAAAGATCATTTCCGCAAGCTGGTGGAAATAAGGCATTTGACCATGCAGGGTCAGGGCAGAGGGGTGTGGTACAGTATTGGCTGAAAATCATGATTACGGATTTTCAATGGATGGAAAGAAAAAGCCCCGAACGTTCGCTCGGGGCCTAAGGTGATGTTTCCCGGAACCTCCGGGGGGGGCGGGATGAATCCCGTTGTGGTCGAAAGTGGCGTCCCCAAGGGGATTTGAACCCCTGTTATCGGCGTGAAAGAAGCCGGGTCGATGAGCAGCTTCTCGAACCCCCTAAAATACTAGAAAAAAATAAACGCTTAGCGTCCTAAAACGTCCCAGCGTGCTGTGGTCGTGTGTGGTTTCGTGTGGTGCTGCGCAGTCATGTGGATTCCGGCATCTTCCAGTTTCAGTTCGGCGAGTCGCAAATATGCCAGGGCGATGATGCAACTCAGGAAATGGCATCTGATTTTCGAGTCAGTCCAGTGCCGGATCGGGAACATGCTGACCAGATCATCGTCC
>CAXNFJ010000354.1:0-3081 GCA_964201165.1 Desulfomicrobium sp. | reverse complement strand
CCTGGGTAATACCTTGGGTGCGGTGACCACCTGGGCGGTGGGGCGGTGGGGGAGCGAGCCCGTTTTGACCCGTCTCCTGCGCCTTTCCCTCGTGGATCGGGAACGGGCACGGAGCTTGTTTGCCCGTTACGGAGTCTGGAGCCTTCTTTTGGCCTGGGCGCCGGTCATCGGCGATCCGCTCTGCGTCGTGGCCGGTCTTTTCGGGCTGCCTCTGACTCGTTTCTTCCCGCCCGTACTGATCGGAAAGTTTGTCCGCTACGCCGGACTTGCCTATCTGCTTTCCTGACCTAGCTGATGCAATTGGAGGTTTCATGCTGACCTTGCGATCCCCTCTCGACATGCATGTCCATTTGCGACAGGGCGACATGCTCAAGCTGGTCGCGCCCCACACCGCCCGGCATTTCGTTGCGGCAGTGGTCATGCCCAATCTGACTCCGCCGGTGACGAGTCTTGAGCAACTCCTGGCCTATAGGCAGTCGATTGCCAATGTCGTGAGCCATCCGTTCACGCCGCTCATGACCCTCTTTTTTCGCGCCTATTCCCGGACTGAACTGGAGGACGCCAAGTCGCACATCATTGGCGTCAAACTCTATCCCGCAGGCATGACCACCAATTCCGAGGCCGGTCTGGCCGACATGGGCGAGGCCAAGGCCACGCTCGCCATCTTGGAAGAATTGGACATCCCCCTGCTGATCCATGGTGAGGGCTGCGGTTTTGTCATGGATCGCGAAGCCCTTTTTCTGCCCGTGGTCGAAGAGTGGGCGCGCGCCTTTCCGCGCTTGCGCATCATCCTGGAACACGTCACCACCCGCGCGGCGTTGGAGTTATTGGACCGGTTCGACAATCTCTTCGCCACCATCACCCTGCACCATCTGCTCATCACTCTTGACGACGTTCTCGGCGGACTCATGCGACCGCACCTTTTCTGCAAGCCCGTCGCCAAGCGTCCTGAAGACCGTGAAGCTCTACGGCAGGCGGCTCTAAATCATTCCAAGGCTTTTTTCGGTAGCGACACGGCTCCGCACCCCATGGAGGCCAAGGAGGCTCCGGGCTGCGCGGCCGGAATTTTTTCCGCGCCAGTGGCCCTGCCCGCCCTGGCCGGTCTCTTTGAGGGACTGAATGCACTGGAGCGGTTGCAGGCCTTTGTTTCGGACCGGGCCTGCGCGGCCTATAATCTGGAGCCCGTTGCGAGGGATGTGCGGCTGGAACGCCGGCCCTGGATTGTCCCGGCGCGTTTCGGCCCGGTGGTGCCCTATCTGGCCGGTCAAACCCTGGACTGGCAAGTGGTGGACTAGCATGTACGTGGCGGTGTCGCGAAATGGGAGGCGGGTGCGCTTTGAGCTGCGGCGGACCGTGGGCGTGGTCGGGGGCCTTGGTTTTGAGGTGCTCATGGACCTGGGGGATGATTTCGGTCGCGTGGTCCATTTCGGCCGCTTTGGAATCTCCTATGCCGAGAGCATCCATGAGGTCGCGGCTCGTCTGAATCTGGATATGAACGAACTGGACGAGGCTTTTGCCCCCTTTGCTCCCCTGGGGTACAGGGATGTTTCGAGCCGGGGCACGACATGGAAACGCACGGTGCTGAACGCCTCGCAGGAAGAGGCCGTCCGCGCCCTGCACCCTTTTGATCGCAGGCGCATGGCCTACCTGCGCTCGGGTGAGGTCGACCTCAGCCGCATAAACGAGGTCAATCCCAAGCTCTTTCGGGAGTTGGTGGGTAAGTGCCGGGATGAAGTGGAGCAGCTTTTTTTACGCATGGAGCGTTCCCTGCCTCGGGAAGAGGCGCGGACCTATGTGCATGCGATATTGAATCTGCAGCGCCATTTTCCGACTTTGGCGGCGCGGACCATGCCCGAGACCCTGGACCCGGTTCTGCTGGATGAAGCCTTCATGCACGAATTCTGCGCCATTCTGCATGACAAATTGTTTGCTATCGGCCTGCCCGAAGGGGCGCAGTCGTATCTGCGACGCTACATCTTCATGCATTTTGATTTTGAGTTTGTTTCGGCGCCGGGCTTTGAAAGGATATTCGAAGAATTCATGAACGACTTTCGTCGCTTGCCCCCCCCGCCGAAACCTGTGTCACCGGAGCGGGTCAGGGAGCTTTTTGGTCTGGGAATGGCAGAAATTAGGGGGTTGTCCCGGCGTGAATTTGCCCGGGTCTTTCGCAAGAAGGCCATGTCGATGCACCCGGACAAGGGTGGCAGTCATGAAGCCTTTGTGGAACTGCTTGAAACCTATAAACGGATCGTGACCTCCAAGCCCGAAGAGCGCTGAAATGGGCTCGGCACGTGGTTTCCTGTTTAGGCCGTGCTTTCCTCGCTTCCGTTCAACATGGCCAGAACCATGTCCTTTTCCACATTCATTCGCCCGCGCACGCTGGCCTGTACGCTTGCAGTGGACGACGCGAACTGCGTCTTGCGGGTATCATATACCTTGTCGATGAGTTTTTGCGCGAATTTTTCTCCGGACTGATCCGAGCCAATGGACGTCATGGCGCGGCTGAAAATGCGCGCCGCTCCGGCCGGCCCGTGCTGGACCGCTGTGCTCCACAGGGCTTCCCTGGCCGCTGCGGGGAGGGTGTCCACATCCACGCCGGTTTTCGCCAAAATCTTGTCACGGGCGGGTTCATAATGAGTGGATTCGATGAACTCTTTATGCAGTTGCTCGAATTTTTCCGGGTCCTTGGCCGCGATGGCGCGCCAGGCATCGGGCATGCGGCCCTTGGTGGAGCCCGTGTCCGCCGCTCCGGCGGCTTTGAGCTTGGAGGCCCATTGCGGCTCTTTTTTCTTCAGGAATTCAATGAAGCCGCGCATGGTGCCCGGCTTGGACGCGATCTGGTAGGTGCCGTAGGATGTCCCGCCGTTTTTGTCGTAGCCGATGGCATTGACCCCTTGGGTGCCGGATTCAAAGGACGCTGAGAGGGCGCCGAGTCCAGCGTGTTTCTCGGCGCGCGAGCTTTTCTGGGTCCTGCCGTTCAGGGGTTGCTGCTTCATGAAGGCAGCGAGGCCATTCAACGCATCCTGCATGAGGGAGTTTTCCATGACGGATCCGCCCAGTTCCGAGCTCAGCGTATCCTTG
>CAXNFJ010000353.1:0-3083 GCA_964201165.1 Desulfomicrobium sp. | reverse complement strand
TGCGGCCAATGTTGCGATTAGGTTGGGAGATATAGCCTGTCCCGTAATTCTTTGATTCAATGGAGAGACCATGAGTTCTCTTGAAAACTGCAGGCTGCTGTTTGTGGATGACGAAGAAGATTTTTTGGCCACGCTAACCAAATATTTGCGGCGCAAGAAACTCAGTGTGGTCACAGCCAATTGCGGTCAGGCCGCCCTGGACTGGTTCGCGAGCAACGAAGTGGATATCGTCATCCTGGACGTCAAGATGCCTGATTTGAACGGAGTGGAAGTGTTGCGCAGAATGCGCGGACTCAAGGGGGATGATTTTGGAGTGATCATCCTTTCAGGACATGCTCATACGGACATCGCCCTGGAAGCCATGCGGGCCGGGGCCAACGATTTTCTTCTCAAACCGTGTGCGGTGCACGAGCTTTTGGAACGGATTGATTTGCTCAACGATCGCCTGCTTGAGTACCGGTGCGCCTGTGATCTTGGAAAAAAGGACTAACTCCTTGGGCGGATGTTGAAAAGACCACAGAGAATTTCAGGAGGCACTCAAATGCCGGCCCACGACTATTGATTGATGCTTTGCCGTGCCATGTTCAGCTTTTTCTCGTGGGGTGATGAGTATGTCAATTATTGGGCTCAAGGATCTCGGAACAAAGATTGCCATCACGGCCCTGTGCTTTTCTCTGATACCGCTCATTGGCTTGGGCGTGACCATGTACTCCATGTTCGCCTCGGCGTATCATTCCAAGGTCAGGTCCAATCTGGTCACCTTGGCGGAGAACAAACGCCAGGGCATTGATCTTTTCTTGCGCGAGCAGGTCGCGCAGATGCGCACCCTGGCCTATTCCCATTCCGTTGACGACCTGGCTTCCCAGGAAAAGCTCGATACCATCCTGACCACCATGCAACTCAGTTCCCGGACCTTTATCGACTTGGGCCTGATCAACGAAGAAGGGATGCACGTCAGCTATTCTGGCCCCTACAATCTTTCTCAGGCCAACTACAAGAACGAAGAATGGTTTAATCAAGTCATGGTGCGCAAGATCTATGTGTCCGATGTTTTTGAAGGTTTCCGGGGTTTTCCGCACATGATCATCGCCGTGAAGAAACAGGAAAAGGGCCGGGTTTGGATTCTGCGAGCGACCATTGATTCCGATATTTTTGACTCCCTCGTGCGCTGGCTGCAAATTGGCGACGGAGGCGACGCCTACTTGGTCAACCGGGCCGGGGATCTGCAGACCAGGCCCAGGTTCGGCAACAAGAGCAAGGATATTTATGCTTCTTTTCTTGGAGCGCCTTTCTCCGGGGCCAAGGCTGCGGAGTTTGAGTTGCAAAAGAAGAAGATTTTTGTGGGCGGGATTTGGCTGGAGCAAAAAGACTGGCTGCTGGTCATCGAGGAGGACATGCGCGGCGAACTCCAACCCCTTTTCGAAACCAAGACCGCCACGTGGGCCTTGGTGGGGAGCGGCATCGCCTTCATCATTATCGGAACGCTCATGATCACGCGCATGATTGTCGCGCAGCAGGAGCGCAGCAATCGCGAACAGGCGCAGTTGAATGAAGAGCTGATCCAGTCGAGCAAAATGGCGGCGCTCGGCAAGCTGGCTGCCGGTGTCGCCCATGAGGTCAACAATCCTCTGGCCGTCATTCGCGAAAAAGCGGGCTGGATGCGGGATCTGCTGGAGGAGGAAGACGTCAAGTCCAGCACAAATTTTCAGGAATTCGAGGATGCCGTCAATAAGATAGAACAGCATGTCGAGCGGGCCGGCGCTGTCGTGCACAGAATGCTTGGCTTTGCGCGGCGCATGGAGCCGGTTTGCAACGACTTGTATCTCAATGATGTGCTCAAGCAGACGACCGCCTTTCTTGATAATGAGATCCGCTTCAGGAACATCGATCTTGTCTGGAACTTGGCCCCGGATTTGCCCTGCATTCAGTCCGATGCCTCCCAGATCCAACAAGTCATCCTCAACCTCTTCAACAATGCCATCGATGCCGTTGATCGTAACGGGCAAATCACGGTGTCCTCGAGTTTTGATGCGGAATCCGGCATGGTCGGTATCAGTATCCGTGACAATGGCCCCGGTATGGACAAGGAAGTGCAACGACGTATTTTTGACCCGTTTTTCACTACCAAGAAGGTGGGGGAAGGGACGGGGCTCGGCCTGTCCATCAGTTATTCCATCATCAGCAAGCTGGGAGGATGCATCCGCTTTGAAAGTGAAGTTGGTCAGGGTACCGAATTTGTAATTCTTTTGCCGGTGAAACACCATGACAGAAAAGAATAGCGCGCACATTGCGCCCGTGCATGCCGGGCCTTCGGTTTTGGTGGTCGATGACGAACAGGATTTTATGGAAACCTTGGTGAAACGTCTGGAGCGCCGGGGGTTCAAGGTCGTTGGTGTGGGCGGTGGCAAGGAAGCACTGCAGCTGCTCGGGCAAACCAGCTTTGACGTGGTCATTCTGGACGTCATGATGCCCGGAATGGATGGAATAGAGACGTTGCGGGAGATCAAGCTGGCCTGGCCCAAGACCCAGGTCATTCTTCTGTCCGGGCACGGCGGCGAGGAGATGGGCATGCGAGGTATGGCCTACGGAGCCTATTCGTATCTTCTCAAACCTGTTTCTCTAAAAATAGTGGTCGAGACCGCATACATGGCCTTTGAAGAAAGTGGACTCCGCTAACGGATAACCATGCGCCAATACACAAGACAGACAATTAAACGCAATTTTTTCGCAGCCATGCTGCTGGCGCCTTTTGTGCCCGTTGTGCTGGCCTTGGGTACGGGCGGTTATCTCTTCTGGAATCATGCCCAACAGGGAACCCTTGATCGCTTGACCCTTCTCTCTACGCATTATGCATACATCTTGGATCAATACATCGATGATTGTCTTGGCGATCTGGCTTTGGTTGAGGTGCAACTTTCGCAGCATTCCGAGCCATCTGCCCTCAGCACCATTCTTGAAAGGCTGGCCAGCAAGCACAAGGAGATCGTCGATGTGGCCCTGGTGGACCCTGAGGGTGTGGTGCATGCCTACGCCGGTCCCAGCGTCTATAAGGGCACGCACGTCGTGCCCGGTCGATGGCTGGA
>CAXNFJ010000352.1:0-3087 GCA_964201165.1 Desulfomicrobium sp. | reverse complement strand
GGCATACAAATGGGACCGGGAAAGTCCTGAAATACTGAGTATTTTTTGAATATCCCGGCCGCATGCGCTGAGCAGCCTCAGAAGATATTCTTTTTCCATCGACGTCTTAAAGTCCTTCAATGTCGGCAGGGCCTCCACAACTTCTTCAGTCTCGACCTCCAGGCCCGCCACATCTTCTCCCTTTCCCTTGCCCAACATGGACTTGGCGACACGAATGCGCACCGCTTGCGGAAGATGCTGCGCATAGACCGTTTTCTCGGCACCGGACAGCACAAAAGCTTGTTCAATGGTGTTGAAAAGTTCGCGCACATTTCCCGGCCAATCATACTGCCTGAGCATCTCCACGAATTCGGGATCCATTTCTTTCAAGGCAATGTTCCGCTGCCTGCACAGCTTGTCGATGTGATGACGGCCCAGGATGACGATGTCCTCCTCCCGCTCGCGCAGAGGGGGCAGGACAATGTGGATGGTGTTGATGCGGTAATACAGATCCTGCCGAAACGCCCCCGCCGCGACCATGGCGGCCAAATCCCGATTGGTGGCGGATATGAGTCTGAAATCACTTTCCAATTCCTGACTGGCGCCCACCGGCCTGAACCGGCGTTCCTGCAGAACGCGCAGAAATGTTTTTTGGGCCGAGAGCGGGAGCTCTCCGATCTCATCCAGAAAAAGAGTGCCCTGATCCGCGAGTTTGACCAGTTCGACCCTGTCCCGGGCAGCCCCGGTGAAAGCGCCCTTGGTGTGCCCGAACAGGATGCTCTCAAGCAGCGATTCGGTCAGCGAGGCGCAGTCGACAACGACAAAAGCGCGACTGGAACGACCACTGTTGCGGTGAATGGTGCGGGCCAGAAGCTCCTTGCCCGTCCCGGTCTCTCCGGTGACCAACACGGTGGAATCCGAACCGCTGGCCTGGGCGATGCGCTCGTAACATTGCCGCATGACGCTGCTCTCCCCCACCACATCCGTCAGATCCAGGGACATGGCTGTGCCCATGGCCTTTTTTTCCTGACGATAGGCCAAGGCGCGGTTCAGCGTCTCCTTGATCTGTTTGATGGGCGAAGGCTTGACCAGATAGTCCCAGACACCGCCTTGGATGGCCAATTCCGCTCCATCCGGATCACCCTGGCCGGTCAGCACGATCACTTCGGGCGGAGAGGTTTGGTTTCGTATCTGGCCCAGGGCCTCCAGCCCGTTGCCATCCGGAAGGCGCACGTCCAGGAAGACAAGATCGATATCTGTCTGGTTCAGGCAGGCCAAACCATCTTTCAGGTTCTGGGCCGCAAAACACTCATGCCCCAGACGAAAAACCAGACTCTCCAGTGTCTCGCAGACTTGGCGATCATCATCGATAATCAGAATCCTGGCCATCACACATCCTTGTCCAAGACATCGCGGATGGCTCGTCCGACCATGTCCTTGTTATACGGTTTGCTCAAGAAGAGCTTGATATTCTCCGCCCGCACCGAAAACTCCGCCGCCCGTTTTCTTCCTGACACCATGATCACCGGCAACTCAGGCCGACAAACCTCCAGGGCATTGGCCACGTCGAAACCGTTCATGCCTGGCATGTCATAATCGGTGATGACCAGATCAAGGTGCAGGCCGTTTTCGCAAATGGCGTGCATGGCCTCGGCCGCACTGTGAAACGGGTGCACGACATAGCCCAATTGGGACAGGACGCGCGGGATGATCAGCAGTTGATCCTCGTCATCCTCGATAAAGGCCAGATGCTCGTTGCCCATGGCCACAGTGCGGGCGCATTCCCCTGGCAGCAGGCATAAATCCGTGATTGTCGGCAACAGGATATCAAACCGGGTGAATCCGGGAGCGCTGGTCAGCCTGATTTCACCGTCATGGTTGCGCACGATTCCGTGCACCACGGCCAATCCGAGGCCCGTGCCCTCGCCCTTGCCCTTGGTGGTGAAAAAGGGATCGTAAATCTTGTCCTGAATGCCATCCTCAATGCCCGGACCGTCATCCTCAAGAGTCAGCTTGCTGTAGATTCCGGGTGCAAGACTGCCAAGCTGCGGGTCATCGCGGTCCAGGACCAATCGCCCGAGTCGAATGGAAATGTTTCCCCCGCGTTCGCCCAGGGCCTGAAAGGCGTTGGTCGCCAGATTCATCACGATCTGATGCACCTGGGTCGGATCGGCCAGACACAGAGGAAGATCGTCCTCTATGGCGTCCAGAACGGTGATGTTGCGGGGCATGGAAACGCGGAACAGGGCCACGGCTTCGCTGACAACCTCGCGCAGATCCGTGGGCACAAACCCTTCCTGGGTCGGACGACTGAAGGTCAGGATCTGCTTGATCAGGCCACTGCCGCGCACGGCGGCCTTGAGACAGCGTTCCAGATCCTTCCAGACCAGACTGTCTTCGGGAATATCCTCCATGGCGAGTTCGGTGGAGTTCATGATCGACGTCAATATATTGTTGAAATCATGAGCTATTCCGCCGGCGAGGGTACCGATCGCTTCCATTTTCTGAGACTGCAGCAGTTGCTTTTCCAGACTCATGGTCTGGGTGATGTCCTCGGCGGTGCTCAGGATGCCCACGACCTCGCCGTGCGGTCCATGCAGGGGCACTTTGTTGACAAGGAGCCACATGGTCTCGCCCGCCACATTGCGTGTTTCAAGACGCAGCCGGAAGCGTGGCTCGTTGGTCTCGATCACTTCCTTGTCAAGCAGGACGATCTGTTCAACTTCGTGGGCATCAACAACAACCTCGCCGTATGTCTTGCCGAGAATGGCCGAAAGCTCGGTTTGCCCGACATGCGCCAAAAAATTGCGGTTGGCGCCCATGATCTGCATGCGCCGATCCTTCCAGTGCACAAGCTGCGGGATAGTATCAAGGACCAGCTGCAGCATGGCTTCGGAGGCGGCCAGCGCCAGCTCCGCCGCCTTGCGGTGCGTGATGTCCTCCACAAAACCTTCGAAATGGCAAAAGTCGTCATTGCTTCCGCGCACCGCCCGCGCATTGAGATTGGCCGTGATGACCGCCCCGTCGCGAGTCATGAACAGAACCTCGAATTCGATGCTGCCCCTGTTCTGCTGGTACAGGTCGACGACCCGCTCCCGGTCGCTTTGC
>CAXNFJ010000351.1:0-3099 GCA_964201165.1 Desulfomicrobium sp. | reverse complement strand
CTGGCCGCGCCCCATGGTCGCATCGCGCTTGGGGCGCTCATTTTCCAGGACGTGGCCGTGGTGCCCATGATGCTCCTTGTGCCCCTGCTGGCCGGCGCTTCAGGCAACCCTTGGCTCAGCCTGGGCGAGATGCTGCTCAAGGGCGCTTTTGTGGCCGGGGTCATCTTCATCGGCGCGCGCAAGGTCGTGCCGCTGATCCTGGGCGCGGTCATCCGCACCCGCAGCCGCGAACTTTTTCTCATGACCACGCTGGGCTTGTGCTTCGCCATTGCCCTGCTGACGTCCACGGCGGGGCTGTCCCTGTCCCTGGGGGCCTTTCTGGCGGGGCTGATCATGAGCGAGTCCGAATACAGCCACTCGGCCCTGGAGGGGGTGCTGCCGTTTCGCGATGTCTTCACCAGCGTCTTTTTCGTGTCCATCGGCATGCTGCTGGACCCTGCCTTTGTGGTCACGCACCTGCCGCAGGTCTTGGGCCTGACCCTGGCCGCGCTGCTGGCCAAGACTCTGCTGGCCGCGGCTGCGGGGCGCATCCTGGGCTATCCCCTGCATGTGTCCATTCTGGGAGGATTGTGCCTGTGTCAGATCGGCGAGTTCTCCTTTGTCCTGGCCGGGGTGGGCATGGGGCACAATCTGCTCACCACTGTGGAATACCAATACTTTTTGGCCATTGCCATCGTGACCATGGCGCTCACGCCCTTTCTCATCGCCGGGATACCGGTCATTTCCGGCCGCCTGGCCCGTCTCCTGCCCGTGGGCATGAGCCTCAAGGCGGAGAAGGACACGGATACGGACCTGACCGATCACCTCATCATCGCCGGATTTGGCCTGGGCGGACATCATTTGGCCCGGGCGGCCCAGGCGGCGGGCATCCGTTACGTCATCCTGGAAATGAATCCGGACACGGTGCGCCGCGAGCGCGACAAAGGCGAGCCCATCCTCTTCGGCGATGCCTCCCAGGCTGCGGTGCTGGAGCATATCAACGTGACCTCGGCCCGCATTCTGGCCGTGGTCATCTCCGACCCGGCCGCCATTGGCCGCATCGTGGCCACGGCCAGGGCGATCAATCCGGGGCTGCACATCGTCGTGCGCACCCGTTTTGTGAGTGAGATCGAGGCGTTGCTCCAGATGGGCGCCCAGGAAGTGGTGGCCGAGGAGTACGAAACCTCCGTCGAGATGTTCATCCGCGTCCTGTCCACCTATCTGGTGCCCAAGGGCGACATCGAGCGCTTCGTACGCGAGATCCGGGCCGAGGGGTACGGCATGCTGCGCAGGCCCATGCTGAACATGGCCGACGCCTGCGATCTCGGCGGCACCTGCTCCTCGTTTGGCGCGACAGTGCTGACGGTGGCCAGGGGCGCGTTTGTGGATGGGAAAAGCCTGGTTCAGGCGGAACTGCGCAGGGAGCACGGCTTGACGGTCGTGGCCGTGCAGCGCGGAGAGGAGACTCACATCAATCCGAACCCGGATTGGTCCATCCAGGCCGGAGACAAGGTGCATATTTTTGGCGAGCAGTCCGTGATTTCGGACAAGGCGCGGCTCTTTATCGGAAAAAATGGCGTAACAGGCTGTTGAAAAATGGCGATCTGCTTCGTCATTGCAGAAAATCCAGACCCTCGCGTATGAGAGAATACGCTTCGGCCCCGGATTTCCTTTGTTCCTCGCATCTCACCATTTTTGAACAGCCTGGGAATGTGTACTTTATACAGTCAGGTGACGGACAGCATTGTCTGAAGGGGAGAACATGTTTCTCGTTGAAATGATGCGCAGATTGATTTCCCAGGTCCGGGTCTGTCCGAGCTGCGGACATCGGCAGCCGTCGAGGTCCGGCGAGAAGCGTCGGGAGCGTTGCGAAAAATGCGGCGCGCCCCTGCCGCCGCCCAAGGAAAAAGCGTAGGAGCGGATGATCTCAAATTGAAATTTGAAATTTTGGAATTTGCGCAGACAAATGAGAAACGCGCTCCTCTCTCACATGGCAGAGGGGAGCGCGTTTTCCGTTGCCGGGAATGCCTGGCGGAGTCCTGCCTACCATCTCCAGCCAGGATCGATGTTCAGGTCGTCGGGCGCGTTAAGCTTGAGGCTGAGGGAGATGACGCTTTCGCCGCCGGCCGCGATGGTGCTGTTCCAGGCCAGGATTTCCGGGTTGTCCTCGTGCAGGGGTTCGGGTTTGGCCGTGTATTCGAGGGTGATGCGTTCGTCGCGGGGCAGGGGCCTTGGCTCCTCGACCCGGACCAGGGCCGGATTGTCGCCCGCGTTATGCACGGTCAGGGTCCATTCGCGCAGGAAGGTCTGTTTCTGGTTGAACAAGCCTTTTTCGCCTGTTTTTTTGTCTTTGAGGACCGTCGTGCAGGTCAGCAGCGGGTTGGTGCCAAAAGACAGGGTCGCTTCCCGGCCGGAAAGGGAAAACTGCCGCTGATCGACCATGGCCCCGTCGATGAAGAAGAAGGCCGTGCCCGGCGGGAGTTCCTTGGGCTCGGTGAATTCGGTCCTGGCCTGCACGAAGGCCTTGGAGTCCAGGCTAGGCCGGATCAGATGCACGAAGCTGGCCGGCCAGGCGCCGCGCTCGATCTCGAAAATCCGGGTGTCGCCGGCCGGGATGGACCGCTTGCCCATGTCCCAGGCGGCGTAGGTGCTGTGCCGTATTTCCATGGGCGGGGCCGGGGCGGCGGCAAGCATCTCTTCATTCGCACCGGCGCGCATGTCCATCATGGCCGGGGCGGCCATGGTCTTTTGCATGATCCGCAGGGGGCTGATTTCCCAGGGCGGCAGATGCGAAGGCTCGGCCTGGGTTTCGGGCTGCATGGTCGCCAGGGAGAGGTGGACTCCGCTCCAATCCTGGCCCGACCGCTGCCAGATCTTGGCCTGCCAGGCGAAATCGATGCTCTTCCGGCCGGGCATGGCTTCCAGCCGATAGACCGGAGACCAGCCGCAATCGGCCAGGGTATAGGCATAGGAGAGCTCTTTGGGCGCGGCGCCCGCGACCAGAACCCGGACTTCCCAGACCGTACGCACTTGCCCTGCCACGGCCGCGATCTCCTGCTCGACCTCGGCGATCTTCATGTTCAGCTTTTCCAGGCGCTGTTCAAGCACCCTGGCTTTTTC
>CAXNFJ010000350.1:0-3136 GCA_964201165.1 Desulfomicrobium sp. | reverse complement strand
CACGGAGTCCACCCCGCGCTCGATCAATCCCTGCAGGAGCGGTCTCCACGCGTCTTGGCCGAGTTTTTCCAGCGCAACCGCGGCCAGCCACGAGACATCGGAGTTGCGGTCCTCAAGGGCATCCACCAGGGCCGGAGCTGATCTTGGATCGCAGAGCGTCCCCAACGCCTTGGCCGCGGCCCATCGCATTTGGGCGTCCTTTGCGCTGAGCAGTGCTTCGGACAGGGGGAGGACGGCTGCTTCACCCATGGCCTCCAGCGCCTCGCGCGCTTTCTTGCGGGTCAATCCGTCCTTGTGCGCCAGCATGGTCATGAGGGTATCAAGGTCCTGGGTGTTTTCTTCTTTGACGGGCATACTGCGCTCCTTCGGGGAAATGTTGTTTCTTGAAGGATACCATGAAGCACGGTTGAGTGAAAGTCCCATGTGAACATTCAATATGTCACGTCCATCCGGCCGGTCGGGGACTTTTCAGTCGCGCAGGCAGTCCGCAAGCCGCAATGTCCGTCTTTCGCTACTCGGCAAGAGTTATCGGAGAGCCCGTGGTGCCTGCATAAAAAACGATGATCTCCGCCGGAACGTCACCTTCGTTGAGGCCATGGTGCATGGTGTTTACCACTTCGACAATGGGGTCTCCCGCCTTGAGACGCAGCGTTTTTCCGTCGGCCGTCACGACCGTGAGTTGTCCGCTGACAAGCACGCCGGCATTCATCACCGGGTGGCTGTGCGTCGCGAGGCGGGTTCCGGCCGGGATGACGATGCGCAGGATGGTGATCTCGGGCTGGCCGTGCGGATAGGCCGGCAATGATTCCCCGTTCCAGCTTTTGCTGGTTTTGACGAGTTCCTTGACGGCGAGGGCGGGCTTCTCATCATTCTGGCCGCTGTGACGCATGGCGCAGCCGGTCTGCAGGAGAAGAATGACGCAGAGGAATGAAAGAATTCGAAGCATCTGTTTTGTCATGGAGTTGTTTTCCTTGTATAGGATTGAAAAAAAATCGGCGTCAAGAAATCGCTGTCCCGTCTTCAGCTCATCAAGATGGCGAAGAAGTATTCGCCTGTCTACAACATCGTCGCCAACCCGGTGCCGGTTTCTGTCAAAGTCGACAACTGATGAACACATCAGGAGAGTGTCCGGTGAGCATGTAAGGGACATCATTCACCGGACACCGCATTCCAAAATCCGAGACCCGCAAGGGGGCACGGCGTTACTTTTCCGTTTCGGAACACTCCTCCAGCAAATACAAGATATTGCGGTACGGAATGCCTCCATGCCGGCTCAAACCGATCTCGCAGGTCCGCGACGTCGAATAGCCTTCGCTGCATCCTGCGACCTGTGCGGACAGGCCTGCCAGGGCCGAGGCGTTGAGCTGCGGGCGGTGGAAGCCCTTGTCGCCGGAAAAGCCGCAGCAGAGGATGCCTTCGGGCAGAATGATCTCCGTGGCCAGGTGGCTTGCCAGATCCGTGAAGGCTTCGGTCAGGCCCATGAGGCGGGTGGAGCAGGTCGGGTGCAGGGCGATGCGGCGCTCTACCGGCGTGAACCGCAGGCGAGGCAGCAGGAAGGTGCGGGCGAATTCGATGGGTTCGAACAGGGTCAGGCCCCGGATTTCTTTTTGCATGCGCGCAAGACACGGGCTGGTGTCGCAGAGGATGGGGTGGCGGCCGTTTTCCGAAGCCGTGCGCAGAGCCCCCTCCAATTCCAGAATCTTCTTCCGGGCCTGGATAAAGAGCCCCTTGGTTTCAAAGGCCTTCCCGCAGCACAGTTGCTCCACATTTTCGGGGATGCGCACCGTGAACCCGGCCCGCTCCAAGAGCCGCACCGTCACCTGTGGCAGGGGTTCCTGCCGGTCCTGTCGGGTATCGCCCATGGTGCGCGTGGCGCAGGAGGGCAGGTAGACGATCACATCCTGCCCTGACGTGGACCGCAGATTCTTCGGGAGGCTGTCGGCGGCGCGCGGCAGGCTCGAACTCCACAGGGGAAGGCGGTTGCCGCTCAGGCGGGCCAGCACGCGGCTGACTCCTTCCATGTGTGCACCGCCGAGGGCCAGGTGCGCCAGATCGGCCACGCCGAGCACGCCGCGCGCCAGGGCCGTGGTGGCGCCGAAATGACCGGCCACGGTGGCGGCCACGGTGCGTGCGGCCGGGGTTGTCTGATCATGGCGCAGGTCGCGGATGAAGGAGGCCACGTCGATGGACAGGGGGCAGCGGGTGGTGCACAGGCCATCCGTGGCGCAGGTCGATTCCCCCAGTTCCGTGAATGCCGCTTTCCAGCGCCGAGCCTCTTCGTCCTGCCCTTCCTGTTCCAGCCGTGCGATCTGCCTCCAGGCCACAATGCGCTGGCGCGGAGTGAACGCGATATGGCGGGATGGGCAGACCGGTTCGCAGAAGCCGCACTCCACGCACATGTCGATCCTCGGATGGCTGGTCAGGGGGAGCTTGAGACCTTGCAGGTGCGCGTCGGGGTCTTCATTGAACATGACGCCGGGGTTGAGGACCCCGTGCGGATCAAGCAGCGTCTTGATTTCGCGCATGGCGGCGTGGATGGTGTCACCCCATTCCTGGCGCACATAGGGCGCGATGGCCCGGCCCGTGCCGTGCTCGGCCTTGAGGGACCCGTCGAAATCGTGCGTGATGAGTTCAGCCAGATCATCCAGAAAGCCGTGCAGGCGCTTCAGTTCCACGGGGTCGCTGATGCGTGTGGGCAGGGTGAAGTGAAAATTGCCGTGCAAGGCGTGCCCCATGACTCCGGCCTTGTATCCGTGGCGCTCGAACAGGCGCTGGAACGCGGCGCAGCCCTCGGCCAGGCGCTCCACCGGGATGTTGATGTCCTCGGTGATGACGAATTCGTCGGCGGCCCGGAAGCTGGTCACGGCGGAGAAGAGGCCGCGCCGCACGCTCCACAGCCGTTCGCATTCGGCCTCGTCGGTGGTGAAGCGCGGCGGGACGACCTGCGCGATATCCGCCAGGGCGGCCAGGATGGCCCCGGTGTTGCGGGCCAGGGTATCGGAGTCGGCGGCCCTGGTTTCCATGAGCACGGCGCAGGCCGTGGGCCCGAGCTCGCGCAGCAGCGGCGGGGCCGAGGGCAGGCCCTCCACGGCGTGGATAGCCGTGCGGTCGAGTAGTTCCGCCGCCTGCACGGGCG
>CAXNFJ010000349.1:0-3170 GCA_964201165.1 Desulfomicrobium sp. | reverse complement strand
TGGTCGATCGTCTGGAGGCGGCCATGCCGCCGCAGCCTTTCCCGATCAAGGTGACCGTGGTCAATAACGGGGCCATGAACGCTTTCGCGTCGGCTGCCGGGCACATCACAATTTTTTCCGGACTGCTGGCCAACCTGTCCAGCGAGGATGAACTGGCCAGTGTCATTGCCCATGAGTTGGCCCATGTTTCGGAGCGGCACATCGCCAAATCCATTGAAAAGGGGCAGCTGGTCGGAGCCGGGTCGCTACTCGGGATCCTGGCGGGTGTTCTGGTCGGATCCCAAAGCAGTGGAGAAGGCGGTGACGCCCTTCTTCTTGGCTCCATGGCCGGAGCCAAGGCCATGCAGCTCAAGTATACCCGCGAGAACGAAAAGGACGCGGACCAGTACGGTCTCGGCTATCTGGTGGACGCGGGATTTTCCCCCTCCGGCATGACGAACGCCTTTGACAAGATTCGCAAATTGCAGTGGCTTGGAGGCGGAGGGGATGTGCCATCGTACTTGTCCACCCATCCCGGCATGGAGGACCGTCTCGTCTACATGCAGGAACGCATTGCGCGTTTGCCGCAGTCCGTGCGGGACAGGAAATCGGACAATGCGTCTTTCTTGCAGGCGAAATTGCTTGTGCAGGCATGGTACACGGATCCCAACACCGCCAAGGCCTTTTTTTCCTCGCAAGAACCTACGTGTCCGTATGTCCTGGGGGAGGCTATCGCCTTGAGTCGCCTGCGGCAGATCGAGGCCGCCAAGGCGCGATTCGAAGACGCGTTGGCCTGTAATCCAGGCAATCCGCTTTGGCAGCGCGAATACGGACGTTTTGCCTTTGAATACGGAGACCTTGGTGCCTCGGTCAGGTCCTTGCAAACGGCCGTGCTCAAGGATCCCGGGGATCTTTTCGCTCTTTTCTTCTACGCCCGCGCCGTGGCTGAACAAGGAAATTTCGCGGCCAGCGTCACGGCCATGGAGCGCGTGGCCAAGGATGTGCCGCGTGACTCGGAGGTCCTGGAAAATCTGGCTCGCTATCAGGCGGCTCTGGGGCGCAATTTCGAAGCGCATCTGAATTATGCCAAATCCTTTGCCTACAAGCGGCAGTTCAGTAAGTACGCATTTCATCTGCAGAAGTGCGAAGCTCTGGCCGCAACATCCAAAGAGCGTGACATGATCCAGAAAGTTCGGGATGAAATATCCGAATTTCGGGAGATTTTGGGAATCTAGGTCGGTTTGGCCTTGTATTTCTTGCTACACCGGGGTAGCCAAACCGCGAACATTCGCGACAATACGTAATGG
The DNA here is from genome assembly GCA_964201165.1 of Desulfomicrobium sp. Lineage (GTDB taxonomy): Bacteria > Desulfobacterota > Desulfovibrionia > Desulfovibrionales > Desulfomicrobiaceae > Desulfomicrobium. The sequence continues at coordinate 1,884 of CAXNFJ010000349.1, read as the reverse complement.
AGGAATACTTTATGTTTTTTGAAAATCTTGCCCATGCCATGGGACAGGCTCCCGCAGCGGGAGGTCAGGCCGGTGGACCGCTGATGACTTTCATGCCTCTTATCCTGATGTTCGTGATCTTTTATTTCCTGCTCATTCGCCCCCAGCAGAAGAAGCAGAAAGAGCACAAGCTGATGCTTGACAACGTGACCCGCGGCGACCGCGTGGTCACGGCCGGCGGTCTGTACGGCCGGGTGGTGGACGTCAAGGACGACGTGCTCACCCTTGATCTGGGCAATGATGTGCATGTGCAGGTCGGGCGCGGTTTTATTTCGACCGTCCTGCCCGCCGAGGGCAGCGCGAGCAAGACCAAGGATAAGAAAAAGTAGCCTTTTGGTGCGCCATACGATAAGGCAGGCCTGTTTCTTTAACCGGAGGCAGGCCTTGTTTTATAAGTGCTGACGGGCTTTTGCCGCCAGTGATGCGTTTTTTGGTTTGGCAACATTCAACCTGTTTGATTTGGATAAGGATGATGCTCATGGGTAGTTTGCGCTGGAGGGCAATGCTTGCCGCGTTCGTGATTGTGGTGGCTCTGATTTATGTCCTTCCCTCGGTCCCTTCGGTCCGCAATTCCTCGCTGGGGGCCTTGCTTCCTTCCGATGAAATCAACCTGGGCCTGGATCTGAAGGGTGGTATTCATCTGACTCTGGGCGTGGACCTTGATGCCGCCCTGGCCAACGCCATCACACGCGCCGGACAGGACCTGCGTCTTGAAGCCAGGGAAAAGAAACTTTCGGTACTGCGTCCGCATCTGCTGGGGACACGGCAGCTTGAATTCACGCTGCTTAAAAAAGAACAGCAACAGGACCTGGACACGTTGCTGCGTTCTCGATTCGGCACCATGGAAATCACGTCCGCGACTGATGCCGGTAACGACCAACTCCGTTACGTGCTGACCGCCACCGCAGCCTATGTTAAAAATCTTGAAGACCTGACCATGGATCAGGCCTTGAAGACCATCCGCAACCGTATCGATCAGTTCGGCGTGGCCGAACCCGATATCCGCAAGCAGCAAGGCAATCGCATCATTGTCCAGCTTCCGGGTCTTGATGATCCAAAGCGGGCCATCAATATTGTCGGGCGTACGGCTCACCTGGAATTCAAACTGGTGGACGAAGGGGCCGATGTCCAGGCCGCCGTTGCCGGTACTGTCCCCGTTGGAAGCGAACTGGCCTACATGCAGGACAAGAAGGGGAGCGCGGAAGTCAAAACACCCATAGTGCTCAAATCCGAAGTCGTGCTGACCGGTGAGTACATAACCGATGCCAACGTGCAGTTCGACTCGTATGGCAAGCCTTATGTGGGTATGAATTTCAATGACCGTGGCGCCCGTATCTTCGAAGAGATGACCGGCGCCAACATCAAGAAGCGTCTGGCTATCGTGCTTGACGGCACGGTGCACTCCGCACCCGTCATTCAGGATCGCATCGGCGGAGGGCGCGCGTCCATAACCGGCCAGTTCACGACCGAAGAATCGCATGATCTGGCCGTGGTGCTGCGGGCCGGCTCCCTGCCTGCGCCTGTGACTGTCCTGGAAGAGCGCACCGTAGGTCCTTCCCTGGGACAGGAATCCATCGACAAGGGCATGATGGCGGCCATGATCGGTGGCGCGGCGATAGTGCTGTTCATGTCCATCTATTATCGCCGGGCCGGATTGATCGCTTCCTTTGAAATTATACTCGATATTTTCCTTATCCTCGCTGGTATGGCCGCATTCGGGGCCACGCTGACGATGCCGGGCATTGCGGGCATCATCCTGACCCTGGGCATGGCCGTTGATGCCAACGTGCTCATCTATGAGCGCATCCGCGAGGAACTGCGCCAGGGGGAGTCTGTGGCCGGGGC
>CAXNFJ010000348.1:0-3184 GCA_964201165.1 Desulfomicrobium sp. | reverse complement strand
TTCCCCGGTAGCTCAGCTGGCAGAGCAGGTGGCTGTTAACCACCTTGTCGGCAGTTCAAATCTGTCCCGGGGAGCCAGACTTTACAAGGCCCTTCACCCGAAGGGCTTTTTTATTTTCTCAGCCATGGACGAGGCATATTCCTCATCCGCCTTTCACTCCGCGCATCCATTCCTGTTCCTTTCTCAACGCAGTGAACTGGGCCCGGCTTTCACGCAGAGCCTCGCTGCGTACAGCCGACCTTCGCGAACAGTTTGCGGGCACTCGGCACAACAGGAACCGATGACCCCTCAACCTCAAATAGACGCTTGCCTTCAAGCCTCTCCTCGGTTCACAATAAACGACATGAAGTTTCCGAAAAACACTGCCCCTCTCAGCACTGCGGACCACGGACGAATTGTGGACGAATCCGCATCCTGCCTCGATTCCCTGCAGCTTGAACGCCTGGAGCGGGAATTCCGGGCCTGGGCCGAAGCCTCGCCAAGAGCCGACGTGGCCCTGTCCCGCAAGCGCATCCTGCTCATCTTCCTGCTCATCCGCTCCACTGCGGCCAAGCTGCACGAAGTCCTGGCCCTCTCTCCCGTCCAGGACATCGATCACGACCACCTGCTGGTTGTCTATGGCCGTGGCCACGCGGATCAAACCCGATCGGTGCCGTTGTCCGAGGCATTGTCGCGGGAAATCCGGACCATCCTGGCCGACGACCCCTTTCGCGTGGCCGTGGATGGGATGCTGGGTGTGGATCCGGCCTTTGTGCGCCGTAAATTCTATGAACGCGCCCAGGCCTGCGGATTTCCCAAGCAACTGGGCAGCCCGGAAATAATCCGCAAATCCCGTGGGGTGGAGCTAATGCAGTCCAACATGCCCCTGCCCGCGGTGCAGATGTACCTGGGGCACTCCACCCCCAACCTGACCTCTGCCTACGTGTCCTTTTCGGAAGCGGAGATCCGCGCCATCACGTCCTCCTTTCTGGAACGGGAAACGAGCCGCAAGACCAGCGCGCGCAACTCCTTTTTCGGCAAGATCACACGCATCAAACGCGCGGACATTCAAGCCCTGGTGGAACTCACCACTCTTGGCGGGCACACCATCTCGAGCATCATCACCCAGGACAGCCTACAGCGCCTTGGACTGCGCGAAGGCCGCCTGGCCACGGCCGAAATCAAGGCGCCCTGGATCACCATGCACAGGAGCCAGACCGAACCTCTCTGCTCCGCCGAAAACCGCCTGCCGGCGACCATCACCCGCATCACCCGCGGGGCCGTCAACACGGAATACATGCTGCGCATCGACCAAGACACGGAACTCTGCGCCATCACCACCACCGAAAGCCAGCGACGCCTGGAGCTGCAGGAAGGGGATGCCGTCTGGGCCGTGTTCGGCAGCTACGCTTCCATCCTGCGCGTGGACTGACGCACCCAAGGTCTCATTGTCTGAAAAGGAGACATGAATTTCATGAACGAAGACCAGACGAAAGACCGCATTATCGAAGCCAACGCCCGCGAATACGGCCCTCTTTTCAACTATATCCCCTGGATAGACGAAGACGGAGCCAGGCTGGCAACCCTGGAAAGAATTCGCCTGCTGCAAACGCCCGGCATCAACGTGTCGTGCCTGGGCACCAAAATCCATCACGGCGCACTGTCGCCGGGCTGCCAGCAGTGCGCAGGGCGGGCCTGGTCCTGCCTGTTCATCAGCGGCCGCTGCAATGGCCGCTGCTTCTACTGCCCCACCCCCCAAAACGTGGACGACCCGCCCATGTCCGGGAGCGTGCCTTTTCACAGGGCCAAGGACTATGCCGACTATGTCCGCTTTTTCCGATTTGGCGGGGCGAGCATCAGTGGCGGCGAACCGTTTCTGGATTTTGACACCAGTCTCGCCTATGTGCGCGCCCTGCGCCAGACCTGCGGGCCGGAGCTGCACATCTGGCTCTACACCAACGGCATCCTGGCCACGGAGGACAAGCTGCGCCGGCTTGCGGCCGCAGGGTTGAACGAAATCCGCTTCGACATCGGGGCCACGGATTACTCCCTGGAACATGCACGCCTGGCCCGGGGCATCGTCCCCACGGTCACGGTGGAGATTCCCGCCGTGCCTGAAGAAACCGAGCGCCTGCGCGCGTTGCTGCCCGAACTGTCCGCCGCGGGTGTGTCCCATCTGAACCTGCACCAGCTCCGCCTCACTCCGCACAATGCACGACATTTGCTGGAGCGCGACTACACATATGTCCACGGTCCCAAGGTCACGGTCCTGGAGTCGGAACTGTGCGCACTGGAACTGGTCGCCCATGGAGCTAGGCACGACCTCCCCCTGGCCATCAACTACTGCTCCTTTGTCTACAAGCATCGCTTCCAGGGAGCGGCCAGCAGGGAACGGTTCGGGGCCAAGTTGCTTGAAGAAGGAGAAGAACTGACCGCGAGCGGCCATATTCGCACCCTGCGCACGCAGGCGGCCGGGGACGGGGATTGGCAGACTGCGCCCATGATCGACGTGGGAGAGATCCCGCCAGACAGGCAACTCAAAGTCACCTATGCGGCTGCGTTCGTCCGGGCCCAGAACAATCCGAATTTTTCCAGCTGCACAGTGTCCATCTCTGAAGATTTTCAGGTCGTGCTGGAACGCCATCCCGTCCATGCCGACCGCCTGATCGACCCGCAAGGCTTCGGGCAAGACCTGCAAGCTCCCCAGCCCGATTCGGTGCTCCCGGATTACTATTCTCCACGCGTGGAAAACTCCTACGAATGGATCACTCCAGGCCTTGGCATGTACTTTTGATCAAACCAGACTTAGTTATCACCAAAGTCATCACCAAGGAGGACCATATGAAAACCCACATTTTGCCCCAAACCATCGTGCGCGCGTCCATCGTGATCGCGCTTACGCTGCTGGCTGGGTGCGCCTACACGCCTTTTGAAGACAGGTACCGCCCCGGAGCCAGTGAAGTGTCGCTTTGGCAGTCCGAGACAATTCCTCTGGAACCGCGATGGCGGTACATAGGTGTGGAGCAGGTCACCGTCCGCGGTAGAATCTGGGACACCTCGCTTGTTCCGATGGACCAGATGCAAACCATGATTTTCGTCCAGGAAGGTGAAAAGGCGCCGTCAATCCTGCTCCTGTCGCGGGTGATCAAGACCGGCTATGATGGCATCTTCAAATTCCTGGGCGGGACCAAGACAACCCTGGGCG
>CAXNFJ010000347.1:0-3197 GCA_964201165.1 Desulfomicrobium sp. | reverse complement strand
GAGGGAAGAGAGCGCATCGATGGGCTGTGTGCGGAGCTGGTGCGGCGGATACGGGCGGCATGAATTCAAGGCTTTTGGCAGGCTGCGGTTCCGTGCGCTGGACATGAACCGGAGAAAGGCGATACTCCCCTGGATGTCCGCTTTTCGCTTGCGGTTCACATTCCCCCGATGCGTCCGATAACCCGGCCCGGCCAAGACAACGCATGCGTTTGACCGAAACCAACCTTCTGCAGGATCTCGCCCGTCCGGACATGGCCCGGGTCATGGACGCGTTCAAGCTGCGCCTCTTTCCCAAGGGCAAGCTGGTTTTTCATCCCAGGGAGGAGCTCGACCGCCTCTTCATCGTCAAAAGTGGGCGCGCGCGGGTCTATCTGGCCTATCGGGACAAGGAATTCACCATGGCGGTCCTGGACGCGGGCGACGTCTACGCCACGCACACCAGGGCCTATGTCCAGGCCCTGGACGACCTGGAACTTCTGGTCGCCAACATCTCCGACGTCCGCCCGCATCTGATGACCCTGCCCAGCCTCAACTCGGCCATCATGCACGTCCTCGGCGAGCTCCTGTCCCACGCGATCTCGGTCATCGACAACCTCGCCTTCAAGGACGTGCGCAACCGGCTCATCGGGTTTCTGGCCTTTGAAGCCCGCAGGATGCCGCGATGCAGGGAATGCCGGGGCTGCGGCGGCTGCGAGGACGGCGGCATGGTCTCCCTCGGCCTGAACACCGAGCAGATGGCCTCCATCATCGGCTCCTCGCGCCAAACCGTATCCTCACTCCTCAATGCTCTGGCCAAGGAAGGGGTCATCGAGCTCAAGGGCCGTGGCGTGATCTGTATTCCGGACATCGCAAACCTGGAAGCGTTGCTGCGTGCCTGATTCAATTCTGCATGAACCGGGACTCAACAATCCGGTTTAAAAAGTGCTCAATCCTTAGCGTCGTTCATGTTTGAGCGCTGACAGGGCCGATAGGGTCTCGGTTTCGAGCTTGTGAACATCCTCCTCTCCGTATCCGCATCCCGGAACGGATCGGCCCCAGACCACTCCCGGCCAATAGGGGTCGGCCTTCCAGCGTCCGATGACATGAAAATGAAATTGCGGGACCATGTTGCCGATGGCCGCGACATTGATTTTGTCGCAGGCCGCTTCGGCTTTGAGCATGGCGCCCAGGGCCGAGGCGGCGGCAAGGATGCGGGCCTGCAGTTCTTCGCTCACGTCGTGCCATTCCGTCGCGCTCGTTTCAGGCACCAGGATGAACCAGCGCACATGGGCGTCCTTGTGCAGCAGAAGCCGAATACCTTCCCAATTCCCCAAGAGATGACAGTCCGCGACCAGCGCGGGATGCAGCGTGAATGTTTCCATGACTTTCATGCTACGGGACGAAACCTCTCGCCGCAAGATTGGAATTCGCAGCTGCAACAGGTCCGGATCGAACATCTGTGAGTCAGGGCGGAGGAAGCTGCGCATGAAGCTCTTCGTTGCACCGGATTCGTTTTGAAGGTTCGGAATTTATCTCGTCAAGCTCGTCATACGCCAAAAAAACAAAAAAGAAGAACTCTTTACAGTTCTCCGCAACAGGTGATAATCGCAATCCCTGGCACCCAAGTCCCTACATACACTCCTGGAGGTATCGAAGCATGCGTTCCCTGACACTCTTGAGCTGTCTTCTCCTGTTTCTCGGATCAATGGCCCCCGCGGCCTTTGCTGCGGACAAAGACACCCTTGTCGTTTCCGTGTCTTCGGACATCCATACCATGGATCCCGGAGTCTCCAGCGACAACTATGACTGGCGCCAGATCTATCCCTGCTATGACCGGTTGGTGAAGTACAAGGTCAAGGACGGGGTCGGCCTGACCGAAGTGGAACCCATGGCCGCCGAGTCCTGGACCGTGTCCGAGGACGGCCTAAAATGGATCTTCAAGATCAGGAAAGGCATCACCTTTGATGACGGCTCACCCCTCAACGCCGAAGCCGTGCGCTATTCCTTCGACCGCACCCTGGCCATCGGCAAGGGCCCGGCCGACAACCTGACCGCCATCGCCTCCATGGCCGTGGTCGACGACTACACTCTCGAAATTACTCTCAAGAATCCCTACGGCCCCTTCCTGCAGACCCTGGCCACCAACGGCGCGTCGATCATCAATCCCAAAGTCGCGGCCAAGGCCGTGGGTGACGACAAGGCCCAGGCCTATCTGGCCGAGAACATCGACGGCAGCGGCCCCTTCAAGATCGTGGAGTGGACCCGCGGCCAGCGCTGCGTGCTCGAAGCCAAGCCGAAGTACTGGGGCGACAAGCCCAAGCTGAAAAAAGTCATCATCCGCTTCATGTCCGAATCCGCCGACCGGCGCATGGCCCTGGAGCAGGGCGACGTGGACATCGCCGAGAACATCCTCATCGACCAGATCCCGGCCCTGGAGAAGAACAAGGACATCGTCGTCAACCGCTTCCCCTCGCAGATGGTCGAATACGTGTACGTCAACTGCCAGAACCCCAAACTCACCAACCCGGCCGTGCGCCAGGCCCTGTCCTATGCGGTGGATTACCAGGGCATCATCGACCACGTGCTGCAGGGCAACGGCGTGCAGATGCGCGGACCTATCCCCGACGGCATGTGGGGACATCGCAAGGATGTCTTCCAGTACAAGCTTGATGTCGCCAAGGCCAAGGAACTGCTCAAGTCCGCCGGCGCCGAGAAACTGGAATTGACCCTCATCTATTCCGAACGCCGCGCCACCTGGGAACAGATCGCCCTGGTCATGCAGGCCAATCTGGCCGACATCGGCGTGAAACTGAACCTGGAGCTCATGGCCAACCCGACCCTGCGCGACAAGATCGACAAGGGCGACTTCGACCTTTGCCTTGGCGCTTGGAGCCCGGACTTCGCCGACCCCTACATGTTCATGAACTTCTGGTTCGACTCGGCCAAGCAGGGCCTGCCCGGCAACCGCAGCTTCTACAAGAACGACAAGGTGGATGAACTGCTGCGCAAGGCGGAAGTGTCGTCCAAGGTCGAAGAACGCAAGAAACTGTACAGCGACGCCCAGGACATCATCATGCAGGAAGCCCCGTACATCTTCCTGTACCAGATCCAGACCATCGTGCCCCTGCGCGCCAACGTGCAGGGCTATGTCTTCAACCCGATGCTCGAATCCATGTACAACTTCGAATCCATCTCGAAAAAATAGGCCGTGGCCGTGG
>CAXNFJ010000346.1:0-3201 GCA_964201165.1 Desulfomicrobium sp. | reverse complement strand
CTTGACCCGCGCTTCAAGGTTGCCCATGTCGCTGGAAGACATGAACTCGATTTCTGCGGCCTGGATGGCGGTCCGGAACTGGTAGTAATCGTCGATGAGGCGGTTGATGTCCTGCCGGGTGCTGAGAAAAACCTTGTAGGGCAGATCGCTGACCCGCTCCATGTCGTGCCACAGCTCCGGGCGAAACGGGTTGAAGACCGCAAGCTCCAATTCTCCGTCCCGGATCATGATCGGCACCAGGGTGTTCATGCGCGCAAAGCTCTCGGAGATGGTCCTGGTGGTCACTTCCATGTCCAGGTCGAAGGGGTCCACGCGGCGGAATTCGATCCCTTCACGACGCGCGACCGCTTTGAGGATGACATCCTCCGTGATGCGCGATTCCGGACTGCCCGGTTCCTTGGGCGGCTTGCGGATATTGAAACGGATCAGGCTGTCGATCCCGTCCGCGCCCTCCAGGTCAATCTCGTTCTTTTGAGCGTGCTCCATGATGATCTTGGCCTGCGCGGGGCTGATTTCCCCTTCGCTGACCAAAATATCGAGCAGATACGTCAAGGAATAGACGATGCGTCGATTCTTGAGGCTATTCATGGTCGGTAGTCCTGTGCATGGCCACAATGCGCTCCACGATTCCAGTGGTTGAATAACCGCTCAAAAGAGGGATGGAATACACCCGCCCTCCCCCCTTCTCCACCACATCCCGGCCGACGATCTGCTCCACGCGCCAATCGCCGCCCTTGACCAAGACCTTGGGATTGACCCTCTTGATCAATTCGTACGGGGTGTCTTCGTCGAAAATGACCACAAAATCGACGCAGGCCAGGGCGGCCAAAACAAGAGCGCGGCTCTGCTGATCGTTTATCGGCCGTAGCGGCCCCTTGAGGCGGCGGACCGAGGCGTCGCTGTTCAAGCCCACGACCAGGCAGGAGCCCATGTCCCGCGCGCGCTGCAGGTAGTCCACATGCCCCGGATGCAGGATGTCGAAGCAGCCGTTGGTAAAAACAACCTCGCCACGGCCTGTGATCTTGTGTACCTCTTCGGCACCGAGAATTTTCATTTGGGTGTTGTGCATCGATTCATGGGGTTTGACGTGAGGCAAGGGGTGCCGTACATGTCGCGGAAAATTCGCCTGGGAAGTGCAATGTCCAAAAACTGGCTCCTGTCCAAACACGACTCCTTTGTCCGCGATGTGCTGCGCGATTTCTGTCAAATTGCCAGCGCTCTAGAAAACCATTTTTCCGACTATGACGCAACCGGATCCGTGAGCTTCCATTTTTTTGATGATATCCTGGGCCGCCAAAACAGCAAGGGTTCGCTCTGGAGGCTCAAAGATACGTCGCATCTGCTTTTTCGCAATGAGAACAGAGTCAACTTTGCGGTTTTGGGAGAATATCTGGACTGGGCGCTGGGCTACATTTTTCATGAATGCATAAAGCTCAAGGAAGATGCCTACCAGCAGATGAATTACAAACCCCGCTTCAAACAACTGCAGCAAAGCAAGGCGCTGACACCGGAGGAGCAGCACATTGGCTCCGAACTCTATGCCGTCATCAGGCAAACCTCCGAAAGTATTGAACGGGAAGTCCGCCGCATCCGTTTCATTTTTTTTCATTGCAAGCGGATGTTCATCCTATATCTTCCATTGCATCATGAAAACCCCTTGCTGGCACGATTTATTTACGCACAAAACGACCTTGTGCGCCGCGTCTTCAAGGGCTACGCCGACGAATTGATTCAGGCCATCTACACGGACGGCGTCCATCGCATGTACGAACTGGCCGCCCAATCCCTTGAAGAAGGCGGCTGGCTTGACGAGGCATCCAAGGCCAGGCAACTTGCCGAACAGAACACCGGGGCCCAAAAAAAGCTTGAAATCGAGAGTGAAGGTGTTAAATTTTCACTACAAGAACTTTAAATTTCCCAACTGTAACGTTCTTTAAGGATCACCATCATGCGTTATCTTAAATTTATCGTATTTGCCTTGCTGGCCTCTGCGCTGGGATGTGCCAATCTGACCGGTTCGAGCTCGCAGGATCAGGCCCCCCCGCCAGTTCAAGCCAGTTTTTTCTATGATTTCAATGACATTCGCGTTCCTGAGGAAATGGAGATCCAGACCGATAAATCCTCCATCACTCCGACCGATTCCGGTAAATACGGGGTCATGAAGTTTCGGGGCAGAGCCGAACCCATTTCCCTTTTCGACTTTTTTTACAACACCATGCCCAAAGATGGCTGGTCCATGGTCACGTACCAGAAGTATCAGCGATATCAGCTTGTATTTACAAAGGATAATCGCGTCTGCGTGATCACGATCGAAGAAAGTCCCGTTTATTACACAAACCTTGAAATCAAGGTTACACCTAAGATCTCAAATAGTTACACACCAGCTTACCCGACAGGGGCTCAACCGACGGACAGCTACCCCTCGTCAGGGTCTTCCATTGAACCCGAAAGGACATTAGCGCAGTGATTCCTGCTCACTATCTTTTTGATACGTTTCACGGGAAACGTATCCACCTCGGAGTCACCGGCTCCATCGCAGCGTACAAGGCCCTGGATCTGACCAGGGCCTTTTTACGTTTGGATATTCAGGTCGGGGTGACCCTGACCAGGGCTGCCCAAAAATTTGTCACGGAGCTTTCCTTTGGCGCTCTCGGAGCGGACCCGCTTTTCACCGACATGTTCGCGGAGGGAATGCAGTTCGATCATCTGGAGCCTGCCGTGGCCGACGCTTTTGTCGTCGCCCCGGCCACGGCGAATATTCTGGCCAAGATGACACATGGCTTGGCCGATGACCTGCTCAGTTGCCAACTCTTGGCCTATCCGGGGCCTGTCCTTGTCGCTCCGGCCATGAACCCCCGCATGTGGAACGCACAGCCAACCCGGCATAACTGGTCCGTGTTGGGACAGCGAGGCATTCGCCGTATCGAGCCCGACTGCGGTCACGTCGCATGTGGCGACACCGGCCAGGGTCGCCTAGCGCCCCTGGAGGAAATCTTCATCCAAACCCTGGCCGCCCTGGCCCCGCAAGATTTGCGCGGCACCAAGATCATGCTGACCCTCGGGCCGACCAGGGAGTATTTTGATCAGGCCCGGTTCTGGTCCAATCCGTCCACCGGAACCATGGGCGCCTGCCTGGCCATCAGCGCGGCTTTGCGCGGAGCAGAGGTTACGGCCATCTGCGGTCCCGTGGACCTGCCTTTG
>CAXNFJ010000345.1:0-3203 GCA_964201165.1 Desulfomicrobium sp. | reverse complement strand
CGCGGAAAATTCGTCCATTTTTGTGTGGATCGCATCAGCAAAGACTTGGAAGAGACATGATATACGGAGAGTTATAAAAATCGAGGGGTCGACGACCGGGACGGGACATCCTTCGTCCCGGTCAGAAAGCGCTTACAGTGTCAGGCGGGCAGGGCGAGGCGCCGTTCTCCAGGGGAGAGTCCACTGGGGTTTCAATCACTGTTTCTGTTTATAATTCAGGCCCCACTACAAGCAAAAATCGACCTGCTCCTCCCCTCTTCCCAGATCCACCTGCGCCACGACTTCCGGGGTCCGGCTGAGGACCTTGCCGCGCCGGATAACCCACAATCTTGTCGGGCGCAGGCGCAGGGCTTCGAGTTCGTCCGTGGCCTGCAGGATGACCATGTCCGCGTTGCATCCGGGCGTCAGGCCGTAGCCTTGCAGGCCCATGACCTTGGCGCCGTTTGCGGTCACCGCCGCAAACATCTTCTTCAAACCTTCCACTCCGGTCATGTGCAGGGCGTGGGCGCCCATGTGGGCCACTTCGAGCATGTCGTGGCTGCCCATGGGATACCAGGGGTCCATGATGTCGTCGTGGCCGAAGGCCACGTTGATGCCCATATTCATCAGCTCCGGCACGCGCATGAGGCCCCGTCTCTTGGGGTACGTGTCGTGGCGACCCTGCAGGTTCATGTTCACCAGGGGGTTGCACACGCAGTGCAAACCCGCCTCGGCCATGAGCGGCAACAGCTTGGACACGTAATAATTGTCCATGGAGTGCATGCTCGTCAGATGCGAGCCCGTGACCCGGCCATGCAGGCCCAGGCGCTGCGTCTCAAAGGCCAGGCTCTCCACGTGCCTCGACAGCGGGTCGTCGGACTCGTCGCAGTGCATGTCGACCATGAGCCCGCGCTTTTCCGCGATCTCGCACAGCACGCGCACCGATTCCCGGCCCTGGTCCATGGTGCGCTCGAAATGCGGGATGCCGCCGACGACATCCACGCCCTTGTCCAGAGCCCGCTCCAGCAGCTCCACCCCGCGCGGGGCGCGCAACACCCCATCCTGGGGAAAGGCCACCAGCTGGATGTCCACGAAATCCTTCATCTCCTCACGCACTTCCAGCAGCACATCCACGGCCATGAGGCTCGGGTCCGTGGTGTCCACATGGGTGCGGATGGCCAGATTGCCCTTGGCCACGCTCCAGCGCAGCAGCTTCATGGCCCGGTCCTTGATCGCCTCCGGCGTCAGATCAGGCTTGAGCTCGCCCCAAATACGGATCCCCTCCAGCAGCGTGCCCGTCTCGTTCCTGCGAGGCAGCCCCGCCGACAAGGTCGCGTCCATATGAAAATGGCTGTCCACAAACGGCGGAGTCACCAGATACCCCTTGGCGTCAATGACCTGCGCCGCCTCAGCCTTGATACTGGGCTCAACCGCGACAATCCGGCCATCCTTGCAGCCAATCTCGGTCAGCGTCTCCTCCCCAGGCAGGGCAGCGTTGATGATAAGCAGATCCAGCATGTCGATCACCTCGTATTAAGAGTGCCTCCGGCGGGCAGGGGGATAATCCCCCTGCACCCCTGATAGGGTCAAGGGGCGCGCCCCTTGCGGGGTGCGGGGCAGCGCCCCGCGTCTCTTCTCCTGCCCTCTCTACCTCTCACCCTTGCGGAAGGGAACCAGCAAAGCCTTGGGGTAGGCGGCTTTGCGGGACATGGCGATGAGGGCGAGGATGGAGCAGAGGTAAGGGAGCATCAGGTAGAATTGATAGGGGATGGCGGAGAGGGATTGCTGTTGTACGCGCATCTGGATGGCGTCAAAGGCCGCGAAGAGGAGCGCGCCGAGGAGCGCTTTGCCCGGCTTCCAGGAGGAAAAGACGACGAGCGCGATGCAGATCCAGCCGCGTCCGTTGACCATGCCGATGTAATAGGCGTCGAAGGCGGCAAGGGTCAGGAATGCGCCGCCCACGGCCATGAAGGCGGAGCCGGCCATGACCGCGCCGGTGCGCAGGCCAAGGACCGAGAGGCCCTGTGCTTCGGCGGCCAGCGGGTTTTCGCCGACCATGCGCAGGGCGAGGCCCAAAGGGGTGCGCAGCAGCACGTAGGCCGTGACGCCGACCAGGATGAAGGCCAGGAGGGTGAGCGCGGTCTGGCTGAAGAGGACCGGGCCGATGAAAGGCAAGGTGGAGAGCACGGGAATGTCCAGCGGCGCGAAGGGGATGATCTTGGGCGGGGTGGTGACCTGGGGCAGGACCATGCGGAAGACGAAGGAGCTTAAGCTCGCGCCGAGCATGGTGATGCCGAGGCCCGTGACGTGTTGGGACAGGCCCAGATGTACGGTGAAGACGGCGTGCAGCAGGCCCAGGGCGGCGCCGACGCAGGCCGCGAAGAGCACGCCGCCCCACAGGGTGCCGCCGAGATAGACCCAGGTCCAGCCGGACATGCAACCCGCGGCCATGATGCCCTCGATGCCGAGGTTCAGGACCCCGGCCCGTTCGCAGATCAGTTCGCCCATGGTGCCGAAGATGAGCGGCGTGGCCATGCGCACGGTGGCCAGCCAGAATCCGGTTTCGAGAAAAAGGGAGAGGATATCCATTTTATTTCCAGCGGAGGCGGTAGCGGGTCAGGAACATGGCCAGCAGCACCATCAAAAGGCTCACGGCCGTGGTCACGTCCGCGATGTAATTGGAGATGGTGATGGCACGGCTCATGGAGTCAGCGCCGATGTAGATGACCGCGATGAATACGGCCGAGAGCACCACGCCCAGAGGATGCAGGGCGGCCAGCATGGCTACGACGATGCCGGAATAGCCGAAGCCGGGGGACAGATCGAGGGTCAGGTAGCCCTTGACGCCGCAAAGTTCGCTGACTCCGGCCATGGCCGCGAGGCCGCCGCTCAGGAGCGCGGTGCGGATGATGGTGGCCCGCACCGGCATACCGGCGAAGGTACTGGCCTTGAGGCTCGCGCCGACTGCGCGGATCTCGAAGCCCCAAATGGTGAAGCGCATCATCCACCATATGAGGATGGCGCAGGTCAGGGCCAGGATAAAACCCAGATGCAGGCTCGATTTGGGCACGAGCACGGGCAGCATGGCGCTCTCGATGACGGGCGCGGCCTGAGGCCAGCCCATGGCCATGGGATCTTTCCAGGGACCGAAGACCAGCCAGTTGACGACCAGGAGGACCACAAAATTGAGCAGCAGGGTGGTGACCACCTCGTCGGCCTTGAGC
>CAXNFJ010000344.1:0-3204 GCA_964201165.1 Desulfomicrobium sp. | reverse complement strand
AATCAGACAAACGCCACGCTTATGTCGTTTACTGCAAATATGTAGCAATACACAACGCAACCCCTCCGCGAAGGAGCGGATATCATCGCAGCTCCCAGTCACGCTTTTCCATGCTACCGTGACCGGCTTGAGGCCAACGGACCGGAAAGCTAAGGGATCTTGAAAGTCACGATACTCGATGCCCGGAACACCTTCCTGCGGTCCGGTTGTTGCTTAAGAGCTTGTAACCACCCACGGCGGAACATCGCCCAACCCTCGCCAACGGAAAATGCGAATGGACCCGACCTTTCTCTTCCCGGTGCAGCTCAGTCTGCGCGTGGCCACCCTGGCTACCCTGACCTCCCTGGTCTTCGGGGTGCTGCTGGCCTGGGTCTTTCATCGCTACCGCTTTTGGGGCAAGGAGCTGCTCGATTCCATCCTGAGCCTGCCCATGGTGCTGCCGCCGACGGTGCTGGGTTATTATCTGATCGTGCTGCTCGGCCGGAACGGTTTTGCGGGCCGCTGGCTGCAAGAGACCTTCGGCATCACCCTGATCTTCACTTGGCAGGGGGCGGTCATCGCCGCCGCCGTGGTCTCCTTTCCGCTCATCTTCAAATCCGCCCGCGCCGCCCTGGACGGCGTGGAACGCAAATATGAAGACGCGGCCCGGACCCTCGGCTATGCGGAGTGGCGCGTGTTCCTGCGCGTCTGTCTGCCCCTGGCCGGACGCGGCATCCTGGCCGGGACCATGCTCGCCTTCGCCCGCGCCATGGGCGAGTTCGGGGCCACGCTCATGATCGCGGGCAACCTGCCGGGCCGCACCCAGACCCTGTCCCTGGCCGTGTACAGCGCGACCCAGGCCGGACAGGACAGCCTGGCCGCGCAGCTGGTGCTGGTCATCTCCGTGCTGTGCACGCTCATTCTCTGGGTTTCGGGACGGCTCTTGACCCCGAAATGGCAGGCCTAAGGAGAAATAATGTTTGTGATCAGCCGCACCTCTTCGACTTCGTTCCAGGCATCCGCCACGCCGCAGGCAACCGCGTCCCAAACCATTGCCTGCGATTTCAGCGTCCGCGTGTGCGGCTGCGGGGCCGAATTCGAGCTGCACTCGCGCTTCCGGAGCAATTCCAGGCGCATCGCACTCTTCGGCCCTTCGGGATCGGGCAAGAGCCTGACTCTCATGGCCCTGGCCGGACTGCTCACCCCCGCCAGCGGGCACATCGAAGTCCGGGGGCGGACATTTTTCGAGTCCACGACCGGCGTGAACATCCCGGCCCGCAAGCGCAACGTCGGCCTGCTCTTCCAGGATTACGCCCTCTTTCCGCACCTCAGCGTGCGCGACAACGTCGCCTTCGGGCTCAAGCCCGCCTTCGGACCGATGAAGCCCGCGCACCATGCGCGCGTCGACGAACTGCTGGAATTGTGCGGGCTCACCAAGCTGACCGGACTGCGCCCCCACCAGATTTCCGGAGGCCAGCGCCAGCGCACGGCCCTGGCCCGGGCCCTGGCCCCGGACCCGGATCTGCTCCTCCTGGACGAACCCTTCACGGCCCTGGATCAGCCCCTGCGCGAACGGATGCGCGCGGAACTCTCCCTCATCCTTGAACGCTTCGACATCCCCATGATCATGGTCAGCCACGACCTCGACGACGTGGACCATTTCGCCCAGACCCTGGTCGCCTTCGGCCAAGGCCGGGTGCTGGACGTCATCGACTACGAGACGCGGCGCAAAACCGAGAGCGCCCGCGCCATCCTCGATCCCCTCTTCCTGGCCGCCCAGAACCGGGACTGATCCCCCCTACGGTCACGCTCGTGCCCGCAACCGTGACCACTTTGCCAATCATGCCTTTTCAAGCATAGTTTGAGTTTTCCATCGCCCGTTCATGACCCGTGTAACGTCGGACCGAAAAGATATGGAAACCATGGGACTTTGCGCTCAGCTTCATAAACGCCTGCCGAATTTTGACCTGCGCCTGGATTTCTCCTGCGAGGACGGCAGCCTGACGGCCATTGTCGGCCCCTCCGGCGCGGGCAAGAGCACGTTCATCCGTCTCATAGCCGGACTGGAAAGGCCCGACTGGGGACGCATCACCTTGAATGGCGCGACCCTCTTCGACCAGGCCGCCGGAACCGATGTCCCGACCAGGGACAGACGGATCGGCATGGTCTTTCAGGATTATCCCCTCTTCTCGCACCTCAGCGTGGCCAGAAACGTGGCTTTTTCCTGCCCGGATGCGGCCAAAGTGGACGCCCTGCTCACCCGCTTCGGCATCCGGCATCTGGCGAGCCGCAAGCCTGACGCCATCTCCGGTGGCGAGCGCCAACGCGCGGCCATGTGCCAGGCCCTGGCCCGCGACCCGGACATCCTGCTGCTGGACGAACCGTTCTCGGCACTGGACGCGCCCACCCGCGCCGACCTTCGTCGCGAACTGCTGCACCAGACCCAAAGCCTGGGCATCCCGGTACTGCTTGTCACCCACGACCTGCACGAAGCCGCCGAACTCGGGGACGCCATCTTCCCCATGAACGACGGCCGGCACGCGCCCCAGTGGCTGGACGGGGCCGTTGCCGGCCTCAGGCTCACCACCCCGAACCTTTCACCCCGCATCTGCGCCTAAGGATTCTTCATGAAAAAAATTCTCCTCACCCTGCTTCTTCTTGTCATGTCCATGCCCGCCTTGGCCGGTGGAACGTTGCTCATCGCGTCCGGAGCCGGGTACAAGACCGTCGTCGAAGCCCTGGCCGAAGCCTATTCAAAGCACTCCGGGACAACCGTAGAGCGCATCTACGGCAACATGGGACAGGTCATCGGCCAGGCCCAGACCAGCGGCAAGGTCGATCTGTTGGTCGGCGAGGAAAATTTTCTGCGCGCCTCCGCACTGCCCTTGGCCGACGCCGCCTCGCTGGGGCAAGGACGGCTGGTCATGGCCTGGCCCAAGGGAAAATCCGAACCAGCCGACCTGAAGGACAGTACAATCGCCCGCATAGCCATTCCGGACGCCACGCGCGCCATCTACGGCAAGGCCGCCGTGGAATACTTGAACAACAGCGGACAGCATGAAGCGTTGAAGGACAAGCTTGTCGTCGTGGGCACCGTGCCGCAGGTCTTCACCTACCTGTCCACCGGCGAAGTGGACGCCGGCTTTCTGAACCTGACCCAGGCCATGGCGGTCAAGGAGCAGCTCGGCGGCTATATTGCACTGGATGAAAAGCTTTACAAACCCA
>CAXNFJ010000343.1:0-3217 GCA_964201165.1 Desulfomicrobium sp. | reverse complement strand
TCCGTGGCCACCAGTCCGGCAATGTGGGCCATGTCCACCAGCAATTTGGCTCCGACGCTGTCGGCGATGGCCCGGAAGCGGGCAAAATCGAGGGTGCGCGGATAGGCGCTGGCCCCGGCGATGATCATCTTGGGCTGATGTTCCTTGGCCAGGGCTTCCACTTCGTCATAATTGATCTGGCCGGTCTCTTTTTCCACCCCGTAAAAAAAGGTCTTGAACAGGCGGCCCGAAAAGTTGACCGGGCTGCCGTGGGTCAGGTGCCCGCCGTGGGACAGGTTCATGCCCAGGATCGTGTCGCCGGGCTGGATGGCTGCGAAATAGGCGCCCATGTTGGCCTGGGAACCGGAATGAGGCTGGACGTTGGCGTACTCGGCCTTGAAGAGCTGCCGCGCCCGCTCCATGGCCAGGTTCTCGGCCATGTCCACAAACTCGCAACCGCCATAGTAGCGCTTGCCCGGATACCCTTCGGCGTACTTGTGGGTCATGACGCTGCCCATTGCTATGCGCACCGCCGGGGAGGTGAAGTTCTCCGAAGCGATGAGTTCGAGCTTGGTGATCTGGCGATTGGTCTCCAGCTGGATGGCTTTTGCTATCTGTGGGTCCTGGCGGGTGAGTTCGTCCATGGCTGTCCTTCCTGTACTCTGTTGAGCCGCGCGTCGGCGGCGAGTCATTATTTGAAACTGCGCAGGATGACGGATGCGTTGGTGCCGCCGAATCCAAACGAGTTGCTGATTCCGTATTCCAGGCTCAGTTCCCGGCTGCCATTGGGGGTGTAGTCCAGGTCGCAGTCCGGATCCGGTGTGTCCTGATTAATGGTCCCCGGCACGATGCCCGTGACCAGGCTCAAGGATGTGAACACGGCTTCGACCCCGCCTGCTGCGCCGAGAAGATGACCGATCATGCTCTTGTTGGCGGTGATGGGCATCGCGTAGGCATGGTCCCCGAAAACGGCCTTGATGGCTTTGGTTTCGGTCTTGTCGTTGAGTTTGGTCGACGTGCCGTGCGCGTTGACGAACGAGATCCGCTCCGGTGCCAGTTCGGCGTCACGCAGGGCGCATTTCATGGCCTGCGCCATGCCCGTGCCCGATTCTTCGGGCGCGGCGATGTGATAGGCGTCCCCGGAGGCTCCGTAACCCACCACCTCGGCATAAATTTTGGCTCCGCGCGCCAGGGCGTGTTCAAGCTCTTCCAGCATGAGCAGGCCCGCGCCTTCGCCGATGACGAATCCGCAACGGTCCGCGTCGAAGGGACGACTGGCCTTTTGCGGTTCGTCGTTGCGGGTGGACAGGGCCTTCATGGCCGTGAAGCCGGAGACGCCCATGGGCGTGATGGTCGATTCCACTCCGCCGGTGATGCAGGCCTTGATCCGGCCGAGCTTGATGTCGGAAAACGCATAACCGATGGCATGGGTGGCCGAGGCACAGGCCGAGGTGGTCACCAGGTTCGGGCCTTTGGCGCCGGTATGGATGGAGATCTGACCGGAAGCCATATTGGCGATGAGCATGGGAATGTAGAAGGGCGAAACCCGGCCCGGTCCGGACTTGAGCAACTTGCCGTGAAACTCCTCGATGGTGGACAGGCCGCCCAGGCCACAGCCCAGGAGCACGCCCACTTCCGGAGCGGTTGCCTCGTCAAGGACCAATCCGCAATCTTCCATGAGCTGCTTGCCAGCGGCCACGGCGATCTGGACAAAGCGGTCCATGCGTTTGGCATCTTTGACGCCGACATAATCCGTCGGCTGGAAATTTTTCAGTTCCCCAGCGATTTTCGCATCGAATTCCGAGCAATCAAAAAGTGTGATGGGACCAATGCCGCTTACTCCGGCAACAAGATTGGTCCAGCTTTCCTGCAGGGAATTGCCAATGGGGGTCAGGGCCGCAAGGCCAGTCACGACTACGCGTTTTCCAATCATTATCTTCTCTGAAAATGGACATGCCTTCCGAAAAAAATCCGCAAGGCGGTGCATGAAAAAAAAGGTACCCCAGCCAGACCGGGGTACCGTGTCTTGGTGACGTTACAGGTCCTAGGACTTGGACTTGATATAGGAGATGGCGTCCTGAACCGTGGCGATCTTCTGCGCATCTTCGTCATCGATCTCGACGTCGAATTCTTCTTCCATGGCCATGATCAGTTCGGTCAGATCAAGGGAATCAGCGCCCAGGGACTCCACAAAGGAGGAATCCAGCTTCACTTCGTCCGCGGAAACTCCAAGCTGTTCAACCACAAGTTCTTTGACTTTTTCTTCAATAGACATTTCATTCCTCCAAAGTGTGTATTCGTACGAAAAGTGGAACCAAGGCTACATGTACATGCCGCCATTGATTCCGAGCACCTGACCGGTGACGTATTCCGCCTGGTCGGATGCGAGATAGGCCACGGCATCGGCGATAGATTGCGCTGATCCGAGGCGGCCCAAGGGAATGCGTTCAAGGTATTTGTCACGCACTTCCTGGGGAAGTGTTTCGGTCATGTCGGTCTCAATGAATCCCGGCGCGATGGCATTGACGGTGATGCCGCGCGAACCAAGCTCCAGAGCGGCGGCCTTGGTCAGCCCGACGAGGCCGGCCTTGGACGCGCAGTAGTTGGCTTGTCCGGCATTGCCCATCTGCCCCACGACGGAAGAAATATTGACGATGCGACCATGGCGTTGCTTCATCATGATCTTTGCCGCTTGCTGCAGGCAGACAAAGGCACCGGTCAGATTGACGTTGAGCACCTGGTCCCAATGTTCGCGCTTCATGCGAACAAGAAGCCCGTCCTTGGTGACGCCCGCATTGTTGACCAGCAGCTCGAGGCTTACTTTTTCCTTGATATGCTCGGAAAAAAAGTCGGCAACGGCATCCCAGTCGCTGGCGTCGAGCTTGAAGCCCAGGGCCGTGCCGCCATCCGCCGCGACTTCGGCACTCACGCCCTCCGCCAATTCCGGGCGGCTAACGTATGTGAAATAAACCTGGTATCCCAAGCCTGCAAGTTTTTTTACGATCGCCTTGCCGATCCCTCGTGTGCCGCCGGTGACCAGCGCTGTCTTGATGAGTTCGCTCATGATTGCCTCGTAGGTTGCTGGAAATGCGAGAGCTGAGTGGTTACTTAATCACCGCTAAAATTGCAATAAGCTCGAAGCCCAGGTGAAACCGCCGCCAAATGCGGTCAGCAGCACTTTCATGCCTGACTGGATGCGTCCGCAGGCCACGGCCTCGGACAGGGCGATGGGGATGGA
>CAXNFJ010000342.1:0-3221 GCA_964201165.1 Desulfomicrobium sp. | reverse complement strand
ACGGCAAGAACTTCATTCGTCATACACGCCGATTCTACAACCAAATTGAAAATCTTGATTATTTCTTTTTCGAAATACTGGTTCTTACCATTGAATATTTTGAAAATTCAAGATTCAAGATCTGCCCTTGCCTTGCTTGATTTGTTTTTTTGAGAGAGTGGATTTTGCCAAAATCGTTCAGCGAGGCTGTGAAATGGCAGGAATTGAAAACTTTACATGTAACGACTTCACACACAATTTTTGCACAAACATCGTTCTTGCTGGTGGAAAATTGAAAGATGCGCAAAAAGCATGATCGGGCATAAACGCTGCGCATGATAGTTCGGGATGCGCCTGTGGCAGGCCTTTCATGAGAATATAGCGGACAGCACAACAAAAAAGCCGTCATCTCTGACGGCTTTTTCATTTTGGCATTCAAGTAACCTAATGTTTTTCAAGCGTAAATTGGTGGAGCTACGCGGGATCGAACCGCGGACCTCTTGAATGCCATTCAAGCGCTCTCCCAGCTGAGCTACAGCCCCACAACGCGAGACCGGTAACTGCCCAAAGCGGATGAAAAAGGCAAGCGATTTTTTCTACTCTTTAAGTTCGTCCATTATTTTCAAGACTTGGGCGTCTTGAGCAGCGCCCATGAGTATGGGCATGGTCTCCAATGCGTGAAACGCTTCGGCACCCGACCTTTCCAGGCGGGCAAACCCGAACCCGAGGGCTTTGGGCACTGCCGGGAGATACAGAGGATCGTCACGTGATGCGGACTTGCCGTCGCCGATGATGACGTCCACGGCATGGTCCGTGCCCAGCAGCTCCGCTATGTCCGCGCTGCCGTACTGCGTCAGGAGCACAATGCAATCCGCCTTGACTTTGAGTTCCGGCAGAAGAGCCAGCAGGGCCTGCCGGGGCGGAACGAATCGCGCGCCGGTGACACGCATTCCGGTGACCGGCGGCAGCAGGCTGATGAATGCAATCCTGAGCTGATCCCGCTTGATGAGCACATAGGGTTTGATCCAGGGATCCGCGCCGTTCTGAAATACAAGGTTTGTACAGATGAAGGGAAATTTCGCCATACCGACAAGTTCCCGCAGCGCCACTTCTCCCATTTCCAGATCGTACGTTCCAAGCCCCATGGCATCGTACGGCATGCTGTTCATGGCCCGGACCAGAATGGTGTTTATCTTGCCCGCCCGCGCGAATCCCGAAGCAAAGGCGTCACCGGCATCGACCAGAAGGACTCCGGGGTCCTCGGCCCTGACCCGCTCGATGACGGGCAAGCGCCGGGCAAGGCCGCCCACGGGGCCGAATATCCCCGGCTGGGGATAAACCACGCCCTGGGTGTCCCCGGTAAAGAGGATGGAGACCTGGGTCCTGGTGGCATTCACCGGGTCGGACACGGGCATGGTCACGGCTGGCGGCTTGTCGGTCGCAGGGGTGCGCAGGATCTGGGCGAAACGGGTTTCAAACTGTTTGCTGACCTCGCTGTCCGCGCCATGCGAGCGGTAAGCGACGGCCAGCCCGGCCAAGGCGCGTGCCCCTTCAGCCATGACCGGTGTCCGCTCCAGATTGCGGACCTGCTGCAGCCAGTCGGCATAGGGAAAATTGAAGCCGAACCCATACCGCAAAAAAAGCGGATCGTCGCGAAAGCCTTGGAACTGCCCATGCAGGGCATTCAATTCCGCGAATTCGGGAAGGATGGGGACCTCGGCCGCCACTGGAGGCGAAAGGGCAGGGGCATGCTTGGCACATGCGAACAACGGCAGCAAACACAACGCAAGAACAATGATCTTCATGCTTTTCCCGGAGAGGTGGCAGTCAATGACGGGCAGACTCGAAACCGACAACGGTTTCCGCACGTTGGCATCTATCCGAGAGTCTTGGTAAAATAAAGTATGTCCTCGCCCGGCGCGTAATAATCCCGGATGCGCGCCTCTTCCGTGAAGCCGCAGGCCCGGTAGAAACCCTGGGTCGGCGCGTATTGCTCCCGGGACGAGGTCTCGGCGATGAGCTTGCCGCCTCCCCCGGCCCGCAAACGATTTTCAACCTCGGTCAGCAACGCCCGCCCAAGCCCCAGCCCCCTGGCTTCATCGCGGACCGCGATCCAGTAGAGGTCAAAGGTGCGCGCGGTGCACGGCACCGGCCCATAGCAGGCGTATCCAGGCGTCCGGCCGGACGGATCGTCGGCGAAAACAAAAAGATAGCCGCTGGCCGGCCCTTTGTGCAGATGTTCGGCCACCAGTTCCTCGGCCACGTCGATCTCCTCGGCGGAGAAGAAACCGCTCGAAACGACAATCCCGCGCACGCCCTGCCTGTCCCGGGTCAAAACCTGGTCCCTGAAATACCACTCAGGCATGGAGCGCCTCCGTTCGGCCCGCACGGCGCAGGGCATCATGGACGATGCGCCGCACAACCTGGGCATGCGTGAGCCCTGCCTGACCCGCGGCGGCCACAAAGCCCGAATCCGGGGCAATGCACGGGTTGGGATTGACATCTATGACAAAAATTCCGCCGTCCTGCGCAACCCGAAAATCGATGCGGGCGTACCCGGCCAAACCAAAAAGCTCCCAGCAGCGCAGGCCGAGCACCACCAGCTCCGCGCTCAGCTCCCGGTCACCGTCCAGGTCGAAGCTGCGCGCCGAGGCCGCGTACGCGGCGCTGCCCTCCTGCCATTTGGCCTCGTAATGAAGAATGGCCGGACCGGGCATGCGCGGATCAAAGACCATCTCGGCCAAGGGCAGGGGCCGCACGTCGCCGTCAGGCCCGGCCAGCAGCGCCAAATTGAACTCCCGGCCGGCCACATACCTCTCGGCCACGCAATCGCCGGCCATGCGCGGGGCCAGCTTTTCCATGGCCGAAAGCAACGCGGACCGGTCCTGCGCCGTTACCACGCAGTCGCCCCCAAGGCCAAGGGAGGCATCCTCGAAACGCGCCTTGATGATGTACTGCCCGGCACCGGGAAATCGTCCCTGGCGCAATTCGTCGAGACTGGTCCCGTCAGGAGCCGGAATGGACGTACCCGTCATGAGCCGCCTGGCCGCCGCCTTGTCCCCGGCCAGAGCCATGACGCCCTCGTCCGCGCCGGTGAAGGGGATGCCGGCCTTGCGGCACAGGGCCGGGGCCACGCAGGCCAGACTGGCCAGCCCGCACCAGGATTCCACCAGATTGAAAACCAGGTCCGGCCTGGTTTCCAAAAGCTGCTCGTGCATGAATTGCGGACTTTGGCCGAGCAG
>CAXNFJ010000341.1:0-3225 GCA_964201165.1 Desulfomicrobium sp. | reverse complement strand
GTTTCAGCCATTCTCTCTCCTGATGTTGTCTTCCGGGTACCGCTCACCCGAGCAGCACCGTGGGTGGGGATCACCCCGCCGGGACTATTAATGCCGCGTGCGCTAAAAGCAAGCCTCAAAAGCTCCCCGGTGCCCGAAAAATCCGCCTGGCATGAGCGCATCCGAACGCGGCTCGACGAGGGCGGAAAAGGATCCGGGAACTGGTACCGGCATGCCATGGCGAATCGCCTCTGCGCTTCACCCCCGAAATCCAACCACTAACTTGCCAATGTCCAAGAATCGATCTAGAATTGCTCTAAAATTATAACATTCCGATATTTTTAATTTTAACATGGAGATAGGACATGGAAAAAATTCTGATCGTCGGCTGTAAAAACACCATGGACGATGTCTGCATCGGGTGTTCCCGCTGTCTTGTCGCATTCAACAGGCGGAAAGGAATTTTTGAACTCTACGAAGACACGGAGGCAGAGATCGTGGGCATGGTCGGATGCGGCGGCTGCCCTGCCCCGGCCATCGTAACCCGCCTGATGCAGGTCAAGCTCTGGAATGCACCCATGAACGAAAAGCCCACGGTCATCCACATCGCGCCGTGCATCGCCGAACAGTGTCCCTATAAGGCCGAGATCATTAAGAAGATCTCGGCAAAGGCGGGAATCCCGGTTATCGAGGGAACCCACCCCTACGTACCTTCCGATATCTTCGCCTGACCGCCGGAGAGAATCCGCGTCCGCCCGCGGACTCTCCCCGGCTAGTCCGCGCCATGCTCATTAGGCGGCAAAAGTGAGTCGGAACTTCTTTCATGGTCTGGCTGTACAAGCCCTAAATGCAGCCCGCCCACGCTACAGAGTGCCGCTCTGCTTTGGAGCGGTGGGACAGGCAGGACGTTTTTTTCCTACCCCTTCGAACCAAAATATATTAGCAAGCGAACCCGTCAGAATTCATTATTTCGATATCGCAACACTCTTTTATCCGAAGGAGCTTTTCATGCCTCTGAACGTTGTTGTCATCGGCGGCGTGGCCCTTGGACCCAAGGCCGCATGCCGAATCAAGCGAGTGAACCCCGACGCGAACGTGACCCTGGTCGATGCCAGCAAGCTCATCTCCTACGGCGGCTGCGGGATCCCTTATTATGTATCAGGAGACGTCAGCGACCACCAGCAGCTGCAGGAAACCAGTTTTCACATGGTCCGCGACGAGCAATTCTTCCAGGATTGCAAAGACTTCAAAGTCATGACCGAAACGCGCGCCCTGTCCATCGACCGCAAAGCCAAGACCGTCCTGGTCCAGGCCAAGGACGGCACCCAGACCACGCTGCCCTACGACAAGCTGGTCCTGGGCATGGGCAGCACGCCCCGCAGGCTGCCCATCCCCGGACGCGACCTGAACAATGTCTTCACCGTGAGCACCCTCGGCGAAGCCATCCGCCTCAAAGAGCAGGTGGCATCGGGCAGCGTAGGCTCGGCCGTCATCGTGGGAGGAGGCTTCATCGGTCTGGAAATGGCGGAATCCTTTGCCGACATGTGGGGTATCGAGACCACGGTCATCGAGGTCGCGGATCAGGTCATGCCGGGATTCATGAGCAAGGCCATGGCCACCATCGCCGAAAAGCATCTTGCAGAGAACGGTGTCACGGTCTGCACTTCGGAAATGGTTCAGGCCATCGAGGGCGAAGACGGCAAGGTCACGCGAGTGGTGACCAACAAGCGCACCGTCGACGCCGATCTGGTCATCCTGGCTGTCGGCGTCATCCCCAATGATTCCCTGGCCAGGGAAGCCGGACTGTCCTGCTCCGAACGCGGCGGCATCATCGTCTCCAAGACCATGCAGACCTCGGACCCGGACGTTTACGCCGGCGGCGACTGCGTGGTCATCGAAAACATCGTCACCGGAAAAATCGGCTACTTTCCGCTGGGCTCTCTGGCCAACAGCCAGGGACGCATCATCGGCACCAATGTGGCAGGAGGAAGGGAGACCTTCGACGGCGTGGTCGGCACCTACATCATCAAACTCTTCGATTACGCCTTTTCGGGCACCGGTTTGTCACTGCCCGTGGCCCTGCGTGAAGGTTTCGACGCCTTCAGCACCCATGTCATCATGAGTGACCATTCCCATTTCTACCCCAAGCGCGACATGGTCAGCTTGGAAATCGTGGTCGAACGCCGCAGCGGCCGGGTCCTTGGCCTGCAGGGCGCCTGCCAGAACGGCGACTCGCTCAAGGGCCGCATCGACACCATGGCCGCCATTCTCAAATTCCGCGCCACCCTGCGCGACGTGTCCAGCCTGGAAATGGCCTACGCGCCGCCCTTCGGCTCGGCCATGGACGTGCTCAATGCCGCGGCCAACACGGCCGAAAACATCCTCGTGGGCAGGAACGTTCCCCTTCAACCCATCGAATTCGCCAAGCTCTGGGAAAACCGCGTCAGCGAAAACCTGCTGTGCATAGACACCCGCGAGTGGGGCAACGCCGAGCCATTTGTGAACAAGTACCCGGAATTCTGGAAAAACATCCCCCAGGGACAAATCCGGGGCAGGCTGGACGAGATCCCCAAGGACAAGAAGATCGTGCTGCTGTGCAACACCGGCGGCAGGTCCTACGAATCCCAGGTCATTCTGCGCCATGCCGGATTCATGGAACCGGTCAACCTGCAAGGTGGCATGGGCTTCATCAAGCAGCTCGGGTTCGATCCGAGCCAGGAAGAGTAAAACCACAGGCCGACCCTCACGAGTCGGCCTTTTTTGTACGCAGGAGGACTCATGACCAAAATTCTGACCATGCTCATGCTTTTGATCCCCCTTGGGGCCTGGGCCGCGCCGACGCAGGTCACCCTTTTTCCCGCTTCGGCCCAGGTGGAGGAAACGTCGCCGGTGACCATGGAATCCTCAGAAGGCGCACTGTCGTCCTGCACCTTGACCCTGCCCGGTCAGGCCGACCCGGCCAGCCTGCGCTTCGGCCGTCTTCCGGACAAGGGCACCATCGCCGACTTGAGCTGGAAGACCCGCCAGGAATCCGACCAGGCCGCCTTAGGTCCCCTGAACGCACGGTTGGCCGAGTTGCAGGGAGAACGGGACACGATCCTGGCCGAACTGGAAGGAGTGCGCGGCCGGCTGGCCTTCTGGAAAGCCCAGACCCAGCCCAGCCAACAGAGCGTGGCAGCCCTGCGCGAACTGGCCGCCGAACTGGGCGAAACCCTGCGCGTGGACACGGAAAAAGCCAGGGTGCTT
>CAXNFJ010000340.1:0-3232 GCA_964201165.1 Desulfomicrobium sp. | reverse complement strand
TCCAGGGAGGAGGTCCTGGGCAAGACAACCAATGAACTCGGGATTTATCAGAACCCGGTCGAGCGGGAACGCCTGTATAAGTTGTTACATGCCAAAGAAACGATCCGTGATTATGAATTCACAGCCTATCGGAAAAGCGGTGAAGAAATTCTCTGCCTGCTGTCATGCCAAGTCATAGACATCAATGGCGAGCCAAGTGTTTTTGCCGTGATTCGCGATCTGCGAGAAATGAAGCGCATGCAGCAACTCATGGTTCAGACGGAGAAGATGCAGTCTTTGGGCGGATTGGCGGCGGGGATGGCGCACGAGATCAACAATCCTCTTGGTATTATCGTGCAAGCCGCACAAAACACCTTGCGCAGAATTGATCCGTCCGTGGACTCCAACATTGAGGCGGCAAAACGGCATGGTCTGGATTTGCACAGCTTGGCCGTGTTTCTCGAAGAACGGAACATTTTACGCTATATCCAAGCAATTCGCGATGCGGGCGAGCGTGCTGCAGTCATTGTGGCGGACATGCTGTCCTTCAGTCGGCGTAGCGAGCGGACATTTTCCTCCAATGATGTCAATGCTATCGTATCCAAGGCCCTGGAGTTGGCCGGCAAGGATTTTGATTTAAAAAAGCATTATGATTTCAGAATGTTGAATATTATTAGGGAGTCTGATCCCGATTTGCCGCTTGTGCCGTGCGTGAGCACGGAAATCGAGCAGGTACTCTTGAACCTCGTGCGCAATGCTGCGCAGGCCATGGTCCGAGCCGGAACGGAAAATCCGACGCTGACGCTACGTACAAAAAGGATGCAGGACTGGGTGCTGATCGAAGTGGAGGACAATGGCCCCGGCATCCCCAAAGATGATCTCTCCCGCATATTCGAGCCCTTCTACACGACCAAGAAGATCGGGGAAGGAACCGGGCTCGGGCTTTCCGTGTCCTACTTCATCGTGACCAACAATCATCATGGACATCTCTCCGTTACTTCGCGCGAAGGCCAGGGGGCCAAGTTCGTCATCTCGCTGCCGCTACGCCAGGGCGCGTGATGAAGTTGATTTCGGAGGGACTGCGACAAGGGCCGGAATGTCGAGGATGAGCGCCATGCTCCCGTCGCCCTTGATCGTCGCTCCGGAAATGCCGAGTATGTCCTGATAAACCTTGCCTAGACTCTTGATGACGGTTTGGTGCTCTCCGATGACCCTGTCCACGACTATGCCGATGCGTTGTCCCTGAGAGTTGCAGACAACGATCTGCTCAATCTCCGGAATCTGGCCCGGAATGTCGAGACTGTTGCGCAGGCTGACGTAGGGCACCATCTGGCCGCGCAGGTTGATGAGGTCGGCGCGGCCCTTGTCCTTTCGGATCAGTTCCACACATTCCTCCACGGCGGACAAGGGCATGATGAAATAGCTGTCCTCAATCTGGACCTGCAGCCCATCGATGATGGCCAGGGTCAGGGGGATGCGCACGGAAATGGTGGTGCCTTGGCCGGGCACGCTTTCCAGGGTGATGCGGCCGCGCAGGGCGTCGATGTTGCGCTTGACCACGTCCATGCCCACACCGCGACCTGAGATGCTGGTGATCTTTTCGGCCGTGGAGAACCCCGGCGCGAAGATGAGCATGAGGGTGTCCTTATCCGAGATGAGAGTGTCCGGAGCGATGATGCCCTTTTCCACAGCCTTGGCCCGGATGCGCTCAGGATCTATGCCTGCGCCGTCGTCGATGATGCGGATGAGCACCTCGCCCCCTGAATGTTCGGCCGAGAGTTTGATCAGCCCTTCGGGTTTCTTACCCTTGGCCAGGCGCTCCTCGGGGCGCTCGATGCCGTGGTCGATGCTGTTTCTGAGCAGGTGGACCAGAGGGTCGTTCAAACGCTCGATAACGGTTTTATCCAGTTCAGTGTCTTCACCTCGGGTTTCAAGCACGATGCGCTTGCCCAGTTCCTGCGAAAGGTCGCGTACCAGCCGCTTGAAGCGGCTGAAGGTCGAGCCGATGGGCAGCATGCGGATGCCCAATGTGTTGTCGCGCAGTTCGTCGGACAGACGTTTGATCTCCTCGGAGATGCCCTGCAGGCGGGCGTCGCTTTGTTCGCTGGCGAACTGGGTCAATCGGGCCTGGGCCGTGACCAGTTCGCCGACTAGGTCGACCAGGTAGTCGAGCTTCTGTGCCGGGACGCGGATGCTCGACGTCTGCGGCTCGGTGCTGGCCGTCTGCTTGAGGCGCTTGACCTCCTGCTGCTCGACAAGCGCCGCCTCGACCTGGCTGGCGCTGACCAGCCCCGCTTCGGACAGGAGCTGCCCGATGGGCTTGCGTTCGAGCAGAATGCGCTCCAGCGCGTCCTTGGTGATGTCGTTCTTCTCGACCAGGATCTGGCCGATGAGCTTGTAGGATTCGTCGTCGATGCTCTGGCAACTGCCGACCATCTGGATGGTCAGGGCGCTGTCCTCCTCCACGAAGATGAAGACGTCGCGGATCTCGTCTTCGCTCCTCGTCGTGGTCAGGATGATGTCCCACCAGACCAGACAGTCCTCGGGGTTGAGCCGGGGCAGGGCGGGGATGTCCTTGGTGTGCATGATGACGTGGTGTTCGCCCATCTCGCACAGCTCTTCCAGCAGGGACGTGGGGTTGGTCCCGCTCATGAACAGGTTTTTGGGCGGAGCGAAGCGGATGCGCCAAGTGTTCATGGACGGGTCCGTGGCACAGATTGCAGGGACATCCAAGGCCGCCGGACTTTCCTGAGGATGTTTCTGGACCGGGATCAAGGCCTTGAGGCCCCGGATGACCTCCCCGGTCTGCTCGCCAAGTCCCTGTTCCTCGCCCTCAAGCATGGACAGGATATGGTCCCGGGCCAAAAGCGTCAGGTCAAGAAGTTCCTTGGACACCAAAATCTGGCCGTTGCGCGCCAGATCAAAGACTGTCTCCACCTCGTGGGTAAAGGATGCGATGTCCTCAAAACCAAACATGGCGCCGGAACCCTTGATGGTGTGCATGGCGCGGAAGACCCGGTTGATGACCTCGTCATTGGCCGGATCCTCCTCCAATTCGAGGAGGGATGTCTCCAATTCGCCTAGGAGTTCCAGGGCTTCTTCCTTAAATGACTGACGGTGCATTTCTTCTCTGAACATTTGTGGCTCCGGGTTTGATGGGCTATCGCAGCAGTTTTTTTGCCACGGCCAGGAGTTGTTCAGGCTTGAAGGGCTTGACGATCCAGCCGGTTGCTCCCGCCATCTTTCCCTCTTC
>CAXNFJ010000339.1:0-3242 GCA_964201165.1 Desulfomicrobium sp. | reverse complement strand
GTCCATGAGAAAACAGGCGCGCGCATCCTGTCCGTGAAGAGCGAGGACGAAAACAAGGTCTTCGGCATCAGCTTCCGCACCCCGCCCTCCGACTCGACCGGGGTGGCGCACATCCTGGAGCATTCCGTGCTGTGCGGGTCGCGCAAGTACCCCGTCAAGGAACCCTTCGTCGATCTCTTGAAAGGCTCCCTGCAGACCTTCCTGAACGCCATGACCTACCCGGACAAGACATGCTATCCTGTGGCCAGCCAGAATCTGAAGGATTTCTACAATCTGGTGGACGTGTATCTGGACGCGGTCTTTTTCCCGCGCATCACCCGCGAGATCTTCGAGCAGGAGGGCTGGCATCTGGATCTGCCGGGCGTGGACGGGGAGCTGGCCATCAAGGGCGTTGTCTACAATGAGATGAAGGGCGTGTACTCCTCGCCGGATTCGCAGCTGTCCGAGCATTCCCAGCAATCCCTCTTCCCGGACACGACCTACGGCCTGGATTCCGGCGGCAATCCGCGCGCCATTGTCGATCTGACCTATGAGCAGTTCCTGGATTTCCACCGCACCTATTATCATCCGTCCAACGCCTGGATCTTTTTCTACGGGGATGACGATGCGGATGCCAGGCTGGAACTGCTGCGGGAATATCTGGATCAGTTCGACGCCCTTACCGTGGCCTCGACCATCGCCCGGCAAACGCCCTTTGTCGGTCCGCGCGAAATGCGCCTCGGTTTCGAGGCCATGGGTGAAGAGGAGGAGGCCCTGGGCATGCTGACCATGAATTGGCTCCTGCCCGGCAAGGAAGACCCCCAGACCGTGCTGGCCTGCAAGATTCTGGATGGGCTGCTGACCGGCATGGACGCCTCCCCCCTGCGCAAGGCCCTGATCGAATCGGGACTCGGCGAGGACCTGACTGGTGCCGGCGTGGAGCACGAGATGGCGCAGATGTATTACTCCGTGGGCATGAAAGGGGTGTCGCCGGAGAATTTCGAGGCGGTGCGCGCGCTCATCACCGGCACTCTTGAAGGGATCGTGGCTCAGGGCTTTGAGGCAGACCTGATCGAAGCGGGGCTCAATTCCGCGGAATTCGATCTGCGGGAAAACAATACCGGATCCTATCCGCGCGGTCTCATGGTCATGCTGCGCGCATTGGGTTCCTGGCTGTACGACCTCGACCCCTTGGAATTGGTCGCCTTCGAGGCGCCCCTGGCGCGATTGAAGGAGCGACTGGCTCGGGGGGAAAAGGTCTTCGAAGACCTCATCCGCAGGCATATCCTGGAAAATCGGCACTGCTCGGTCGTCATGCTGGAGCCGAAGGCGGGGCATGCGGCCCGGATCGAGGCGGATGAGCAGGAATTGATCCGCACCCTGCGCCAGACCCGCGCCGATCTGTCCGACGAAGAACTGGTCCGGCGCACGGAGCTGTTGCGCCGCATGCAGGAGGCTCCGGACGCCCCCGAGGCGCTGGCCCTGCTGCCCACCCTGTCCCGGGCGGATATCGACCCCAAGGTGCGCCTCGTGCCCACGGAAGTGCGCGACTGGGAACAGGTCACGGCCCTCGTGCATGACCTGCCGACCAACGACATCTGTTATCTGGATCTGGCCCTGGACATGCGCGCGGTGCCGGAGCGGCTCATCCCGCTGATGCCTCTTTTTGGCCGAGCCCTGACCGAGATGGGCACCGTCAAGGAAGACTACGTGTCCTTTTCCAAGCGCATGAGCAGCAAGACCGGCGGGGTCTATGCGCGCAACCTCATCTCCCAGCGCGAGGACGGGCCGGAGCCCGTGGCCCGGCTGGTGCTGCGGGCCAAGGCCGTGGGCGAGCGGGTCGGGGACATGCTGGCCATTGTTCACGACGCCCTGACCCTGCCCCGTTTTGATGACCGGGAGCGCTTTCGGCAGATGATGCTGGAGGAAAAGGCCGGCCTTGAGCATGCCCTGGTGCCTTCGGGACATCACTTCGTGGGTCTGCGCCTGCGCTCGCGCTTCAATCTGGCGGACAGCCTGCAGGAGCGCATGGGCGGCATCGAAAACCTGCTCTTCCTGCGCGAGCTGGCCGGCAGGGTGGAGAATGATTGGAGCGGCGTGCTGGCCGATCTGGAAACGCTGCGTCAGGCCGTGATCCGCAAGGATGGGGCGGTCTTGAACCTGACCATGGACGAGGGGATGCTGTCCGCGCATGGAGACCGTTTCCGGGAATTTGTGGGCACCCTGCCGGGGGGCATGCCCACGGCCACGTCCTGGTCCGGACTGGGCGGCGCAGAGCACGAGGGTCTGATCGTCCCGGCCCAGGTCAACTACGTGGGCAAGATCTGCGATCTGCACCGCTCCGGTTACGCGTTTCACGGTTCGAGCCTGGTGGCGGGCAAGTATCTGCGCACGACCTGGCTGTGGGAACAGGTCCGGGTTCTGGGCGGGGCGTACGGAGGATTTTGCAACTATGGGCGCCTGTCGGGACTGATGAGCTTCGGCTCCTACCGTGATCCGAACATCACTTCGACCCTCGCGGCCTTCGACGGCTGCGGGAAATTCCTGGAAACGGTCAGCCTGGACAAGGGCGAACTCCTGAAAGCCATCATCGGCACGTCCGGAGACCTGGACCCCTATCAGCTGCCCGATGCCAAGGGCTTCACGGCCATGAGCCAGCATCTGGCCGGCGTGACCACCGAGACCAGACAGCGCATCCGCGATGAGGTCCTGGCCACGGACCAACGCCATTTCCGGGAATTCGGGACCCTTTTGCGCGAAGCCGCATCCTCCGGGCTGGTCTGCGTGCTGGGCGGGGAAGATGCGCTGCTCAAAGCCCAGTCCCAGGGGCTTGAATTGCCCCGAAAGCTTCGTCTCCTGTAGAACGGGTCTTTTATCCTCCGCCTTTTAAGTTGTCTTTGGCACATTCAAGGTCGCTCTGTGTCCTGATCCCCTTGGGGGACATGCGCGGCGCGGCCTTGAATTTTTTCATGCCGTGCCGAAATATTCCCGGCCGGGAGGCGGGAGCCTTGCGCCGTGCCTGGCGGTGTCGTTATGTTTTTAGAAGCATCTGTCGGGATTTTAAAAAGGTTTTGATAAATTATCGAGCCCGTGGCAAGAAAGAGGAATGCAATCTTGTCCGGCAGGCGTGAACACGACACGCTCCAAGCTCGCGGAGAATCCGATGACCGACACAGCATTCACCTCTTTTGCCCCGCCCTCGGATGAACTGTTCTTCGCCGACGAGCCGGAGACGTCCCCGTTCCGTTCCGTGCCCGGCTGGA
>CAXNFJ010000338.1:0-3243 GCA_964201165.1 Desulfomicrobium sp. | reverse complement strand
CCTTCAAACCCTATCAAAAAGGGCTCATAACCCGAAGGCCGTAGGTTCAAATCCTGCCCCCGCTACCAGAGAAATCAAAGGCTTGGATGTAAAAATCCAGGCCTTTTTTCTTTTGCCACGCCTCTGCCCAGCGCTCTCTCAGCCCCCCTATCCCACTGTGAATCGGGACTTTCATGAAAATTTACGAAACCTCACGACGCGTTACCTCATGGAGATGATAAAGGGGTCGCATAGCCGCAAGGGTGCGGGCGCTAGCTTATCCTCCTGCCTGCGAAAGCTGCCGCCAGGATAACCACCATGCCGAGCACGGCGTGGAGGGGCACGGCCGCGCCGCGCGTCAGGGCGGCCAGCAGCACGGCCAGGGGCGGAGTCAGGTAGGAGAGGTAACCGATGAGCGTCATGTTGCCCCCTGTCACGGCCCGATTCCAAAGAGTGAAGGACAGGCCCAGAGGCACAAGTCCAAGATACAGGGCCGAGAGCAGGGCTTTGAGCGGAGGCATACTCTGGGGGCTGCTTGCGGCGTAGACCAGCGTCGAACAGACCGCGGCCAGGACCGTGAAGGCGGGCATGTAATCGCGGGAGGGCTTGAGCCGCGACAGGGCCACGGAAAAGCTGCTCCAGATGAGTCCGCAGGCAAGGGCCAGAAGATAGCCGGTCAGGTACCGGGCATCGAACCGCAGGCTCTGGCCTCCGGAAACGACCAGTCCCGCGCCCATGAGCCCGGCCAGCGCCACGGCCAGAACGGGCAGGGAGAGGCGTTTTTTATTCAGAATGGAGGAAAAGACCACGATCCAAAAAGACCAGGTCGTGGTCAGGATGGCGCCTTCGACCAAAGGCGCGCGATCGAGAGCCAGGTAATAGACCGCGTGATATCCGAAGATGCCCGCAAGCCCTAGGGCCATCAGGCTCGGCCCCGGCCAGGGAATGGCCGCGCGCCGGGAGAGGATCATTTCCTGCGCAACGAGGTACAGCGCCGCAGGAACAAAGCTGAAGAAAAGCAGCTCCTGGACGGAGAGCCCATCCAGGCCGCTCCCCGTGGCCGCAGGCAGGCTGGCCCAGCACAGCACGGCGCCGAGTGCGTAAAAATACGGTTTCATGTCCATCCTAGAAAAGTTTGCTGCCGATCTTGGCGTTGACCGCTGGGCTGACAAAAATCGCCTCGCCGCTGTCCCGACCCGGGAACTGCACGCCCAGGACCAGCACTTCCGAGACCACGTCGCCCATGGAACGTGGCGGGAAATTGAGCACCGCCAGCACGAGCCGTCCGACGACCTCGTCCAGGGGGTGGGAGGTGAAACGGCCGTAGCTTACTCGTTGCCCGAATTTTCCGAAATCAAGGACCATCTTGTAGGTGGGCTTGGGGGTCGCCGCGCAAGGCTCGGCCGAAACGACTCGACCGACGCGGATGTCGAGCAGGGCCAGGGATTCTTCGAAGGTTACGCACTTTTTTATCTCAGAAGCCATACGATTCTCCGTGGACGGGAATGATGAGGACGAGAGGCCGGCTACCCGTGGCGGATCGAGGCCAGAGCCAAGGTCACGCCCAGACAGACCAGAACGCCGCCAATGGCGCGCTCGACATGGTGCCAGGTCGTGGTCACCATGCGCTGGGCCGGAGCCGAGGAAAAAAGGCCGGCCACCAACACGAACCACAGCAGATGCGCCAAGGACATGAAGATCCCGTAGCCGAGCTGAACCGTAAGCGGCGTCTGAGGGCTTACGACCTGGGTGAAAAGGCTGACCACGAAAAGGGTGGTCTTGGGGTTGGTGGCGTTGGTCAAAAAACCGATGCGCAGCGCGCCCGAATCCGAGAGGGCTCCGACGCCCGCCGCGCCGGGGACTGCGGCTTTGGCGCGCAACATGGTCACGCCGAGATAGACCAGATACGCCGCGCCCAGGTACTTGATTAGAGTGAAGAGCAGGATTGAGCGGGAAATAATGAGCCCAACGCCCAGCAGGCTGTAGGCGACATGCACCAGCACGCCCAGGGCGATGCCGACGGCGGTCAGCATCCCGGCCCGGCGCGAGAGCATCATGCTGTTGCGGGTGACCATGGCGAAATCCGCGCCCGGACTGATGACAGCCAAGACCGTTATACTGGCGACGGTGAACAGTTCGAGCATGTTGCCTCTCCGAAAAATGGCGGAATCATTGCCCCGGGCTGAACCCATGAGCGAACGCCAGCCCTTTACGCCCTGTCCCGCAGGGAGCGCAAGCCCGGCGTTCTTCCAGCTTGTCCCTGCACGCGAACTCAGATAAAAAAGAAAGCCATTGTTCGCAGAGCATATGGTTCAAGGAGTCTTCATGTCTGTTCGAGCCAAGGTCTTCACCATTGTCTTCGTCCTGTTCGCGTCCCTGGGCGTGGCGAACTTCTTCATTCAGCGCTTTGTCATCTATCCGAGTTTTTTGGAACTGGAACATCACGAGGCAGGAGAAAACCTGCAACGCATTTTTCACGCCATTGATCGGGAGAGCTTTCATTTGGAGCGCATTTGCCGCGATTGGGCGACCTGGGACGATTCCTACGACTTCATGACCACGGGCTCCGAGGCCTTTATCGGGAGCAACCTCAATGACGAGACTCTGGACAACATCACGTTGAACGTCTTGGCCTACTGCGCCCCAAATGGCACGATCATCTGGAGCCGCACCCGCGACATCGCCCAGAAGGCTCCCCTTTCCCTCGAATTGTTTGCGGAAGGGCGGATCGCGCCGGACCACCCGCTCTTTGACGTGCAGCCCACCGACGAAGGAGGGAATGGGAGAAACGGCATCCTCAGTACGGAATTGGGACCCATGTTTTTCGCCACCCGGGAGATATTACATTCCGATGGAACTGGTCCGGCCAACGGTTTTCTGATCATGGGGAGATTTCTGGACACGGCAATGGTCGCCACCCTCAAGGAGCAGACCCGCATTCCTTTTGAGATCGTCTACCCTTTCAACGAGAAAGACATCATGTGCGATGCGGCCGAAATCGAACCGCTGCGCAGTGGAAGCCTCAGCTATTTTACCCAACACGACGGGGAATACATCAAAGCCTGCGCGGCATATAGTGATGCGGCCGGGGATCCCCTTTTCGGGATTCAATACCTGTTTCCACGCGAGATCACCCAAAAGGGCATTGCCAGCATCCGCTACGCCGCCTTTCTGGTCATCGCATCCGGGGTGATCGTGCTGCTCATGCTCAATATGCTGCTGCAGATCGTGGTGCTTCGACCCTTGCAAAACCTGACCAAACAT
>CAXNFJ010000337.1:0-3249 GCA_964201165.1 Desulfomicrobium sp. | reverse complement strand
GCTTTGGACCTGCCAACTCAGCGAAAATTATATTAAAGTACAGCTTGTTACACAAATATAACGAATAGCTGTCTCATTTTTATCCATTTGCTTGAGACGAGCTTATTATTATGCCTTGTTTGGCATCTTTGTTTATGACAGAAACGCGTACGAGCGGGTTGCCGAACATACACATATTTACGATCTGGCACTGAAATCAATGACAAAAATAAACATAATCAACTTTAATAATTTGACTTATTCAGAGAATAGCGCTCGCAGATTTTTCTTGGAATTTTGCTGGAAAAACCATCAACGGCATTGTCCGACCTGTAAAAATCGCAAGCTCTACCGTCTCGCCGATGGCAGGCGCAGATGCGGACGCTGCGGCTACACCTTTCACGACTTCAGTCGCCGATACTTGAGTCGTTGCGCCTTCACCTCGCGGCAGTGGCTCTGGTTCCTGAAGCTCTTCGCGCTGGACATCGCGCCCGCAAGCATCGCGGCGGAAATGGAGGTCAGTTATGCCACCATTCTCAAGGCGGCGGATACCGTGCGTCGGGCCATCATGGCTCAGGCGCTGGACGCCGGACGGCTCTATGCCGCAGGCATCTGGCCCGGTCCGGGCAATCCCCTGCCCACTCCGGAGATCGTCAACGCCCCGGTCTTTGGCATCATCGAGCTCGGCGGCGTGGCCATCTGCGATCTGATGCAGGACTTGAGCGCTGAAAACCTGCTGCACTTCAAACTCAATTTCTACCTCAAGACGGCAAGCATAGGTCAGGTGGTCTACACAGCGCCCTACAAACAGTACCAATCCCTCGTCACCTGCGGCCCCGGACTGTGGCCCGCCCGCTACATCAAGCACGCGGACAAGCGCCTGCCCGTCGAGGCGTCCTCATTCTGGAGCTTCGCCAAACACCGCCTGCGCCAGATGCGCGGCGTGCCAGCCTCGCATTTTCCGCTCTATCTGAAGGAATGGGAGCTGCGCTACAATTCCCGCGAACAGGATCTCATCCCCATCCTGGCCCAGATGCTGTGCATGTTTGTGCCACGGCTGCAAAAAACAGACTGACCGGAACAATAAAACGCCGCCACGGGATAACACATCCGGTGGCGGCGTTTGCCAAAGAGCCTTCGGGCCGGTCTATCGCGCGGCGTTCGGCAGTGTTGACGCGATTGTCAGCTCTTGCTTCGAAGCACGAACGTGAGGACCTCATGCATCAGCCGATGTATCGAAGCGTAGCTCTCCATCGTGGCGGAAAGAATCTCGTCTTCCGTCTGGATGTACTTGGCCGGAACCAGCTCATGGCGACAATTGGCGACCAGCATCCGGGCCGATTCCGGCGTTGTTTCAAGGTGAAACTGCAAACCGATCACCGACGGGCCGAGCTGAAATGCCTGATTCGCGCACCCGTCGCTCTGTGCCAGGCGGGTAGCGCCTGACGGCACGTCGAAGGTCTCGCCGTGCCAATGGAACACTCGCGCCGACGGCGGAAATTGAAAAAGGGAGGTGTCGCTTGATGGAATCCCGTGGATTGGAAGCCAACCGATCTCCTTCACGGGATTGCGGTAAATCCGGGCGCCCATGGCGCTGGCGATCAACTGCGCGCCGAGACAGATGCCGAGGACCGGCTTTCCCGCGCTGATGGCTTCACGAATGAACTTTTTTTCAGCGCCAAGCCACGAAAACTCGTCTTCATCATTGACGCTCATGGGACCACCCATGACCACGAGCAGGTCTACCATGTCCGGATTCGGCAGCTCCGCCGACTCGAAAAACCGGGTGCTTGTCGTCTCCCATCCGGCCGTTTCAAGCCAAGACGCGATGCTGCCAAGCCCTTCGAACGGAACGTGCTGAAAGCAGTGTGCGCGCATGAACTCTCCTTCACTGATTCAGGGTGCGAACTGGCAAAAAGAGCCTCCGA
Source organism: Desulfomicrobium sp. (assembly GCA_964201165.1). Lineage (GTDB taxonomy): Bacteria > Desulfobacterota > Desulfovibrionia > Desulfovibrionales > Desulfomicrobiaceae > Desulfomicrobium. The sequence continues at coordinate 1,342 of CAXNFJ010000337.1, read as the reverse complement.
CGATACATCATCCTGTCCGTCGACGCGACGGCGACAACGCCCGCCCATTCAACCCCGCCGCACATAACCGATCGGCTGTGCGTGGCACAAGAAAAATAACCGCACGCACTCTCTGCCGGACACCTTTGAAATAAAAACGGCCGCCAGCGGACCCGCCCGGTCCGCCAGCGGCCCATCACCGTGGAGGAGGGTGAAAAATCAAAAAATCATGAGGCCTTGGCCTGTTTCTCCGCAAGTCCCAAGGCAGTCCAGGGGGCCGGGGACAGTGGAACGTATCCTTTGCTCTGGGCCACGGCGTCCAGATGCACCAGCCCCAAAGCGGCCAGATCAAAGTCAACGGCTTCGGAACTCTCCACCGTGTCCAGACAGGGCAGATACTGCTGGCAGTCCTCGCAGGCATAGATGTGCTCATGCGGGGAATCCGGAAGGGAAAAGCGCGTGATGCGTTCGTGCTCTTGGTTGCCGCAGCCCGGGCACACCATGCGCACAAAACGCCAACGATGGGCGCAGACCGGGCAATGATGCCAGAGCTCCCCGCTTTTGGAGACCAGAAATTCGGATGGGTCGGGATGATTTTCGAGCACGGCAAGGTCCGGATCGGAGCCGCAGACCGGGCAGTGGGGATTGCGCCACAGCGCTGCGGGCACCAGGGCCAACAGGGCCGGCCTCTGGGCCGCGATGCACGGTCCATACGCCGCGCGCAAGGCCATGAGCAGAAAATCAGGACTGACAGCGGCTTGTCCCGCAGCAAGCTCCAGGGCCTCGGCCTCGCCATGGACCACGGCCTTCAGACAGAGACCGGTCCACGCCTGATTCGCGTCCAGCTTCCGCCCAAGATCCGCGAGACTTTCGGCCAAAGCAGGAAAAATCACGCCCATCACGGGCCACACTCGCAACGCCGCCGCCTTGAAAGCCGTAGCGAACACCTCGCTGTCCACGAAACTGACCAATGGCTCACCGGCCAGAAACCGATCCTCGTCAACAGTCACCGCATGCATGTTTGCGAGCGGAAGCTCCGCCCGCAACTCGGCCTGACGGCAGAGCAGTAAGCCGAAGCGGTTTATGATCTCTTGAAAGGGCTCGTGGCGTTTGGCCAGGAGGTTAAGTAAGCTCTCCTTGGTCTGAATTCCAGTGCTCGGCATGTCTGCTCCTTGAGAAAGCGGCCCGCCGGAATTTCCGGCGGGCCGAGTTAAGGAAACACTGATTAAATCATTTTCGTCTGGGTCCTAACCTGCTAAATTCCTTTTCAGACAAGCATCTGGAGGAAATGATGAACCGTCAGGTAAGTTTTTCTGAACTGGAGTATGGCACCAAGAAAAGAGTAACCCGGCGCGACCGTTTT
>CAXNFJ010000336.1:0-3256 GCA_964201165.1 Desulfomicrobium sp. | reverse complement strand
TCCACCTGAGGCCCTTCACCATAACGGCGGCGACACGCACGGAAGTGACGTTGGCTGGAGCTGTTCCCTGATACGCTTGAGAGAAGAGAAAATGAAGGGAGATTGCAAGACCGTGTGCTTTGCTCTACACAAAGAACATAAACAAACTTCTCATGAGGATCTCCCATGGACAGACATATTCTGCTGACCATCAGCGACGAGTACAGTGCCATGCAGGCCGTGCGCTTCACTGCTGGTTTTTTTGCCAACACCGAACACCTGCACCTGACCCTCCTCTATGTGGCCTCCAACCCCAAAGCCGGACTCACGGAATCGGAAATCATCCAGGATTATGGAAACCTGAATCGCCGGGAAGCCCAGACCAAGAGCCTGGCTCAGGCCGCGCTGGACAAGGCTGCGGATCTCCTGGTGGCCAAGCATTTCCCCAGGCTCAACATCCACCAGAAAATCAGCTTCAAACAGCTCGGAACGGCCAACGACATCATCCAGGAAGGCATCACCGGCATGTACGACGCCATTGCCCTGGGCCGCCGCGGACTGTCCCGCCTGGAAGAAATGATCGATGACAGCGTGAGCAGGCAGGTCTTCACCACTCCCATGGATATCCCATTGTGGATCTGCCGCGGTCACGAAAAACCGGCTCCCCATGTCCTCCTCTGCACGGACGGCTCTCCTGCCAGCCTGCGTTGCGCCGATCATGTGGGCTTCATGCTGAAAGACGAGCCCGATCATGAAATCACCCTGCTGCACATCCGCGCCCATGCCTCCGCGGCCGTTCCCGCCGAGGCCATCGCCGGAGCCAGACGCATGCTGGAAGAAAACGGGATCGCTCCCGGCCGCATCAGGCAAATGATCGTCGAAGGCACCAACACCAACGACACCATCCTGCGCGTGTCCCGCGAGGGCGGCTACGGCGTGCTGGCCACGGGACGCACGGGACGCGGGGAAACCAGATCCCTGCACCTTCTGGGCTCGGTCAGCATGTACCTGCTCAAGCACCTGGAATCCACGACCATGTGGATCTGCCATTAGCGATCTCGGAACCCGCCTAAAACCGGCAACGGGTCGGGAAATGAAATTTTCCCGACCCGTTGCTTCGCTCAACTCCAAATATATACGGTGACCGCTCGATCAGGCTTCACGCTTATGCATCAATGCCGGGACCGGCCGCTCCTTTCTTTCTCGCCTGCACCCAGCCTACGATTTTCTTCACCGCAAGCGGAAAGAGACCGAGCAGGGCAAAGGCCATGAGGATGGACGGGGAGAGGATTCCGGACATGGACTCCAGTTTACCCAACTCCTTGCCTGCGTTGACATAAACCATGGTCCCGCCGAGCATACCCAGCTGCGAGACCCAATAAAAGGTCCTTACCGGCATGGGGGTCAGGCCCATGAGCAGGTTGATGACGAAGAAGGGAAAGACCGGGATGAGGCGCAGGGTGAAAAGATACCAGGCCCCTTCGCGGGCAACGCCCTCGTTCATGGCGGAGAGCCTGTCCCCGAAGCGGCGCTGGACCACGTCCCGGAACAGATAGCGCGACAGCAGAAAGGCCAGGGTCGCTCCCAGGGAAGAGGCAAAGGACACGGCCAGCGTGGCCACCCAGAATCCGAAGATCGCCCCCCCGGCCAGGCCCATGACCGTGGCCCCGGGCAGGCTGAGCGCGGCCATGAGCACGTAGCACAGAACAAAGCCGCCAACCATCAGGACCGCGTGTTCGGAGTAGGCCTGCCGCAATCCGCCCAGGGAGTTGCGCAGCGCATCCAGACTCAAATGGCGCTGCAGATCCAAAGCGAAAAACGCGGCCACGACAAGGATGATGCCAAGCCCCAGGCCAATCCTCGTTTTCATGCCTTTTCCGGGACGAAAAGCGCGTCGTGAATGGCGGCCACCACGAGCCGGGGCAATGGATCCTCAAGGAAAATCTCGTATTTGGACGCCGTGCTGCTGATGGCCAGAACCCGGTTGCCGACCTCCTCCAGCATGGCCAGGATCTTGTCGACCCGTTCCCGCTGGGCGGCGACGCGCGAGCCTATCAGAGACACGCTCGTGCACGGCACTCCCTCCATGGCTCCGGCATGTTTTTCGTCCACGACCACGACGGTGCGGCCTTCGATGAACTGGCACAGGCGGCAGTCCGGGGGCAGGGGCACGCCCTGATCAAAAACGAGCCAACGCAGATGGTCGTGGTAGACCATGGCCTGCAGCGTGTCACGGTTCAGACTTTCACCGCAGACGATGGTTCCGATCCGCCCGGACCCGCTGGACCCGGCGGCAATGCGCACTCCCAGCCTGCGGGCATATTCCACGGCGTCATCCTTCAAGACCTTGGCCCCGGCGGCGGACATCTCCAGCATCGTCTCATAGTCCACGTTGTCCAGACGCCGGGCAGCGGGGGCAAGACGCGGGTCCGAGGTGTAGACCCCGTCCACGTCGGAATAGATCTCGCAGACATCGGCCTTGAGCGCGGCGGCCACGGCCACGGCCGTCGTGTCCGAACCGCCCCGGCCCAACGTGGTGATTTCCCGATCCGTGGACACGCCCTGAAATCCGGCCACCACGGCGATTTTTCCTTCGTCCAGGGCCTGACGCAGCCGGCCGCCTTTCAGTTCAAGAACCCGCGCGTCCCCATGGTTGCAGTCGGTGATGAGCCCGATCTGGGAACCTGTGAAGGACATGGCCAGACCGGGACGCAACCCATTGATGGCGATGCTCATCATGGCGATGGAGATCCGCTCGCCGGACGACATGAGCATGTCCATTTCACGCGGATCGGGATGCTCGGCCAGTTCCCGGGCTTGGCGCACCAGGGCGTCGGTGCTCTTGCCCATGGCCGAGACCACGACGACAACCTGGTCTCCGCCGTCATGACGGGCCACGATGCGCCGGGCCAGATCCCGGATCTGCTCCGTGGTGGCCACGCTGCTGCCCCCGTATTTCTGAACAACCAAGGCCATGCTCTCTTCTCCTTATTTCGCCATTTTCACGATACGCGGCATAAACGTCCCCACGATGCGGACCAGATCACTCTGGGCGGCCATGACCGACTCGATATCCTTGTAGGCCATGGGCACTTCATCCAGGCCGCCCGACAGCAGGTGGACTCCCCGCTCCCGCAGCACATGTTCCAGGTCCGCCCTGCGGAAGCGCTTGAGGGCCTCCTGTCGGCTCATGGCCCGGCCCGCGCCGTGGGCGGCGGAGCACAGGGCCAGGGGGTTGCCCAGGCCCTCCACCACATACGCCGGATGGACCATGGTT
>CAXNFJ010000335.1:0-3257 GCA_964201165.1 Desulfomicrobium sp. | reverse complement strand
AATCCCCCGCTACGCCACCCTTTCTACAACCGTCAGCATATCGCCACGTGGTTTGTGCCGGAACTGCAGGCCATCTTCAGCAGAAACCGCATGCTCAAGACCGCGCCTTCCAACCCCAAAGATACCCGGCCCTCACCCGAGGTCTATTTCCATGCGGTTCACATCCCGGATCAGACCCAAACCCGTCTGGCCGGATATGAGGACAACCGGGGAGTTTTTGTCGGCGACAACACGTTACGCGACCCCGCAGGTCTGACTGAGCCGCTGCACGGGCTGGAAGACAGGGATCTGCATTACACCTTTGATCCCATCGCCAGCCTGCGCATCTGCGTGGATCTCGGACCAGGCGAGACGACGGAGATCCTGCTCGTGGACGGCTATGCGCCATCGGCCACACTAGGGACATCTCTCCTGAATCAAATTCTGGGGCTTGGAGAAATTGAGGTTGTTCATCCTGTCAAACTGACACAGGCATCAAGGACCATTCAAGAGCCATCTGTCGACGCCATGCTGCATCCCGGACCCGAAGAAACATTCTCTTTCTCCGAAAACGGCGAAGAATTACACTTGGGCTGGAAAACCCCGCGCCGCTGGGCCCACCTCATGGTCAATGAACTCGGATACGGAGCCTTGGCCACAAACGACGGCGCCATCACCTCCTTCATGGGCAATTCCCAGCAAAACGCACTCACCCCCTTTGCTCCGGACTCCATGACCACCCAGGACCCGGGCCAAATATTCTATCTCAAGAACATGGCCACGGGCGAACTGTCCTCGCCGACCTTCGTCCCTTTCCGTGACAAGAAATCCGACTACACGGTCACCTTTGGGCTGGGACATTGCGTGTTTCGCAACAGTCGGGAGCACATCACGACCGAATTGAGCGCCTTTGTGCTCCACGACCGGACCATGGAAGCCCGCCTGCTGCGCATCGTCAATGACGGCGACCAACCCGTGACCTATACCGTGACCTTCTTTGCCCAGATGGTCCTGGCCGACGTGCCCATTGATTCCGTCAGCCAGATACTGACCGAGAAAGATCAGGATGCGAACACGATCTTCTTCAGCCGCCCGGAAAACCTTTTTCAACGTGGATGGGTCTTTGTCAGTTCAAGCCTGCCCGGTTCAACCATGGAGACTCAGCTGAACCGCTTCCTGGGTGAAGGACGGACCCTTCATGACCCGTACATGGTCGAATACGGCGAACCGGACCTCAGCGAAAAGGATGACGGCTACAAAGCGGCGGTCCTGTCCGGGACCATCACCGTGCCGGCCCGGGGCGAAGCCTGCATGCATGTGCTCATCGGCCAGGCCGCCGACATCCCCGCCTGTCGACGGCTCATGGCGACCATGCCCCTGACCGAGGACGTCATGGAAGCCATGGATCTGGCCACGGCATGGTGGCGCGAGCTCTTGGGCGAGATCCACGTGGAAACAAACAGCCCGGCCTTTGACCGGCTAGTCAACACCTGGCTCCCCTATCAGACGCTGACAGCCCGGCTGTGGGGCCGGCTCGGACCCCAACAGCGCAGCGGAGCCTTCGGATTCCGCGACCAGCTCCAGGACGCCCTGCCCCTGATCCTGCTGCGACCGGCCCAGGCCCGCGCCCAAATTCTGCTGCACGCCAAGCAGCAATTCCGTGAAGGCGACGTGCTGCAATGGTGGCATCAGACCTGGGACGGCCGGACGGGCCTCGGCATCCGCAACAGGGCCTCGGACCCGCATCTGTGGCTGGCCTACATGACCTGCCGCTACGTGGAGGTCAGCGGAGACCGCACCATTCTGGAAGAATCCATTCCCTTTCTCGAAGGCCCGAAGATTCCGCGCGGCCAGGAGGGCATCGCCTTTGTACCCAGAAAATCCAGGGACAGCGGGACACTGCTGGAGCACTGCCTGCGCACCGTGGACCTGACCCTGACCCGGCTAGGCCAAAACGGACTGCCCCTCATGGGCGCCCATGACTGGAATGACGGCTTGAGCGCCGTGGGCATGGAAGGGAAAGGCACCAGCGTCTGGCTGGGATTTTTCCTGCATGACGTGTTGCGCGCCATCACTCCCCTGGCGGCGGAATTCCATGGAAAAGAAAGGGCCGAGGAATACGAAGCCCAGGCCCGACGGTTGCGCGCGGCCTTGCAGGGGATGTGGCGTGAAGATCATTTTGCCCGCGCCGTGTCCGACAAGGGCGAGGTGCTGGATTATGCCGACGCCCTGTGCTCGGCGTGGCCCCTCCTGTCCGCAGCTGTGGATCCGAAGCAGGGCGAGACCGCGCTTTTGACTGGGCTTGGCCGTCTGGAAAAGGAAAACATGGTCCTGCTGCTGGCCCCGTTCTTTGACGAGGATTCAATGCCCTATCCCGGACGCATTGCCGACTATCCTCCAGGAGTGCGTGAAAACGGAGCCCAGTATTCCCACGGCGCCTCCTGGCTGGTGGACGCCCTCACGGTTCTTGCGAGCCAGGCGGCCGAAAGCGGCGACCCGGCCAAAGCGGCCGGTTGGCGCAGGGATGCCCTGCGTGTCTGGCTCAAGATATCTCCCCTGGCCCATGCCCGGGATGGCGAACTGCAGACCTACGGCCTGCCACCCCACCAGCAACCCGCCGACATTTTTTCCGGAGCGGGTTTCGAAGGCCGGGGCGGCTGGAGCTGGTACACGGGAGCCGCCGCGCGCATGCTCTGGGCCGCCTATGCCATCCTGGGCATCGCCAGGAAGGATGGACAGCCATACCTGGACACAACCATCCTCAATGCGAATGGAACTCTGCGTGTTCTGAAGCTTTGGATGAATGGAAAGGAAGTCTTCGCGCGCAAGGAAGAGAACAATGAGTGATCTCAAGGACGGCACGAAAGAAACAACTCCGCGGCCTGGGCGCTACCGGCATTTCAAAGGCGGGGAATATGAGGTGCTAGGCGTGGCCCGGCATAGCGAAGGCCTGGAGGACATGGTCGTGTATCGCCCCCTTTACAATGATACGGGGCTGTGGGTCCGGCCCCTGTCCATGTTTCTGGAGACCGTGGAGCACGGCGGCCAAATGCAACCGAGGTTTGCCCCTCTTGAAGAGATTTAGGGCCAACGCGCCCTGAGCGAAAAGACTTCACACGACCAGCGCATGGTGTGCCGGGATGCGTCCCCGGCCCGCCGGAGACACTCTTCCCTAACTGACTGTTGAAAAATTCAAAATTCGCAGGTCGTTCAAAAATGGTGAGATGCAAGGAAGCGAAAAAATCCAGGACGCGCGGTGTATTCGGCATACATAAGCG
>CAXNFJ010000334.1:0-3276 GCA_964201165.1 Desulfomicrobium sp. | reverse complement strand
TGGGCGCGGCCCTAGGGTTGCCCCTCCTCGGCACCGTGCTCTGGTTTTTTTCCGTCATGGGCGCACGGGCCTGGGCCTGGTGCTGGGCCGTGGTGACTGTTTTTTCCCTAATCGTGACCTATCTGGCCCCGGTCGTCATCATGCCTCTTTTCAACACCTTCACCCCCTTGCAGGACGGGGAGTTGCGCGACAGGCTCCAGTCCTTGGCCAACCGTGCCGGATTCGGTGTCGACGGGATTTTCGTCATGGACGGCTCCAAGCGCTCCACCAAGGCCAATGCCTTTTTCACGGGGCTTTGGGGCAAAAAACGCATCGCCCTTTATGACACGCTCATCGACCGGCACGACGCGGACGAAATCGCGGCCATCCTGGCCCACGAAATCGGCCATTCACGGCTAGGACACATCACCACGGGACTCCTGTTGTCCATTCTGCAAACCGGGGCGCTTCTTTTTCTCATGGGCCAGGCGCTGTCCTTGCCCGGACTTTACCAGGCTTTCGGCATGGACTCCATGCCGGTGCATGCCGGCCTGGTCTTCTTTATTCTCTTGTACTCGCCCATCTCCCTGGTCCTGACACCTGTCTTCGCCCATCTTTCCCGGCGCCATGAATTCGCGGCCGATCGTTTTGCCGTGGCGCAGCTGTCTTCGCCCACGCCCCTGATACGGGCTCTGAAGAAAATCTCCGGGGACAGCATGTCCAACCTCACTCCGCACCCGTGGTACGTCTTTTTCCATTACAGCCATCCGCCCTTGAGTGAGCGGATCATGGCCCTGATCCAGACCGAAACAGGCGGCCATGAGTGACGACCACCTTTGCAATCCCCGCAATTCCGGCTATGCTTTCGGACATGCCCTATCCTCACAACACGGCACGCGCACAGTGAAAAACACCACCCCCTGCATTCTCCTTGTCGATGACGAACCCCTCAATATCAAACTTCTGGATATTGTTCTCAAAAAAAATGGATACAGGACCGTGTCCGACACCAGCGGCCCCAGGGCCAGGGCTCTTGCCCTTGAGCACGATCCCGACCCATCCTGCTCGATGTCATGATGCCCGACGAGGACGGCTACACCACCTGCGAACTGCTCAAACAGCAACCACAGACAGCCGACATCCCGATCATTTTCATCTCCGCCCTGACGGACACCTCCAGCAAAGTCCGCGGCCTGGAGGTGGGCGGCGTGGATTTCATCTCCAAGCCTTTCGACAAGGCCGAAGTGCTGGCCAGGGTCAAGGTCCATCTGAAGCTGCGCTTCACGTACAGAGCCCTCATCGAGGCTCAGGCCCAAAGATTGGCCCAGGTGCAAGACGCCCAGCAGGCCCTTTTGGTGCTGCCGTCCGAACTGCCCGAAGCGGGGTTTGCCGTGCATTTCGAACCCGTTCTCGAAGCGGGAGGGGACTTTTACGACGTCCTGCATGTCGGCGGGTCGACCTTCGACTACATTGTAGCCGACGTCAGCGGCCACGACCTGGGCACGTCCTACATCACTTCGGCCCTGAAAGCCCTGTTCAGCCAGAACTGCAACCTGGTCACCTCCCCGGCGGAAAGCCTGACCATGATCAACAGCGTCCTGTGCCGCATCCTGACCGGCGGCACCCACATCACGGCCGGATTCGCCCGCTTGAACAGGGAACAGCGCACCCTGCACTACATCAATGCAGGGCACCCCGCGCCCATCCTGGTTCGAGCCGACGGAGAAATCGAAATCCCGCAATCCACCGGAGACATCCTGGGCGTCTTCGATTCGGTCATGTTCGAGCCACTCGTGCTCTCCGTAAACCCGGGCGACCGGTTTTTCATCTATACGGATGGCCTGATCGAAGGATTCGGCGAAAAGAAAATGACGCGCGAAGAGGGCCTGGCCCAACTCGCCGCAACCTGTGGATCGCATCGAGACCTGCCTCTGCCCCAGGCCGTGGAAGCGATCCACGCCGCCCTCTCCACACCGGGAACGCCGCGAGGAGATGATACCATCCTCCTTGCGATCGAGGTCTGAGATGTTCGAACTCACCATGCTGGACCAGGGTTTTGCACTGCGCATGAACACGGACCTGCACAACGTCGATCGCTGCATCGCCCGCATGCGCATTTTTCTGGAAGAGAAAAACAAGGGCGAGCACCTCTTTCCCCTCTCGCTCCTGGCCCGCGAGGCCCTGAATAACGCCATGATCCACGGCAACGGTTTGGTTCTGGCCAAGACCGTGCGCTTTCAACTGGTCGCGAAGGAGGACGGGTTCGACATGGAGGTGGAAGACAAAGGGCAAGGGTTCCCCTGGGACAGGTACATGCAGGCCAGCAGCCATGTTGACGACGAGAGGGGGCGAGGCCATGAGATCTTCCGCAACTATGCCCATGCGATTCGCTACAACCAGCGGGGCAACGCCCTGACTCTGGAGTACCGATGCTAGGCATGCACAGCTTTCGCATCACGACCGGGTCCAGAGAGGTCATGATAGACATCACCGCCCAGTTGGAGGAGCTGTTGAAGGATCTGGGTCTGGATTCAGGCCTGATGATCGTCTACACCCCGCACACAACCACGGGTCTGACCATCAACGAAGGAGCCGACCCCGACGTCTGCAGGGATGTTCTGGCCCATCTGCGGACCCTGATCCCTCAACATTCGGGATTCAAGCACAGCGAAGGAAACTCGGACGCACACATCAAGGCCACCCTTTTCGGATCTTCGGTGCAGATCATCGTACATGAGGGCCGGCTCATGCTCGGCACATGGCAGCGCGTCTTTCTGGGTGAATTCGACGGGCCCAGAACGCGCACGGTCTGGGTCAAAATCCTGCCGTGATCCTCATTCTCCGCGCAACGGCCGGGTCATGAGCTCCCGTACCGCATCCGCCGGATTCCTGCCTTCAAAGAGAACCGCATGAACCTGCCCGGTGATGGGCAGATCAATTCCAAGCTTCAGCCCCAGGGCATGCACGGCCTGGGTCGTCTTCACCCCTTCCGCCACGTTGTGCATCCCCGCCAGGATCTGGTCCAGAGTCTGACCGCGGCCAATGGCCAACCCCACTCGCCGGTTGCGGCTCAAGTCTCCGGTGCAGGTCAGGACCAGATCCCCCATGCCGGACAGCCCCATGAACGTGGCCGGCCGGGCGCCCATGGCCGCACCCAGGCGGGACATTTCGGACAGACCCCGCGTGATCAGCGCGGCCCGCGCGTTTTCACCAAATCCGAGACCGTCTGAAATCCCCGTAGCAATGGCCATGATGTTCTTCACGGCACCACCGAGCTCCACGCCCGTGACGTCGCTG
>CAXNFJ010000333.1:0-3284 GCA_964201165.1 Desulfomicrobium sp. | reverse complement strand
GGAGAGCGAGAGCTCCAAAAAAGCCATCATCGATCTGCTCGCGACTCAAAATCTGGGCAAGCCCACGGTCAACTACAGGCTGCGGGACTGGAACATTTCCCGCCAACGGTACTGGGGCGCACCCATCCCGATCATTTATTGCGACACGTGCGGCATCGTGCCCGTGCCCGAAAGCGAGTTGCCGGTCGAACTGCCTCTCGACGTGCCGGTCAACCCCGATGGCCGCTCGCCGCTTCCGGCCTGCGAAAGCTTTGTGAACGTGCCGTGCCCGGCCTGCGGCAAGCCGGCCCGGCGCGAAACGGACACCATGGACACCTTTGTGGAGTCCTCCTGGTATTTCGCGCGCTACACCTCCGCGCGCAACGAAGACATGGCCTTCGATCCGCAGGAGGTGGCCTACTGGATGCCCGTGGACCAGTACATCGGCGGGATCGAGCACGCCATCCTGCATCTGCTCTACTCCCGATTCTTCGTCAAAGCGTTGCGCGACGAAGGCTATCTCACCCATTCCGAACCCTTCCAGAACCTGCTGACCCAGGGCATGGTTCTGCTGAACGGTTCGAAGATGTCCAAATCCAAGGGCAACGTGGTCGACCCGGATGAGATGATCACCACGTACGGGGCTGACACCGTACGCCTGTTCTGCCTTTTTGCGGCCCCGCCGGAAAAGGATCTGGAATGGAACGACAAGGGCATCGAGGGCGCCAGCCGCTTCCTGAACAGACTCTGGCGCTTGGTGGATGAACTGGAAGACGTCCTGTCCCCCGTAGGTTCATGCGTTGGCGTGGAGGGAGCCTTGAGCGCGGCGGAAGCAGAGTTGCGGCGCAAGGAGCATGACACCATCCGCCGCGTCGAGCGGGACATTGAAAACAAATTCCAGTTTAACACGGCCATTGCCGCCATGATGGAACTGGTCAACACCCTATACGCGACCAAGGACGAAGTGCGCGTGAGCGCGAACGGCCCGCGGCTTTTGTCCTCGGCCATTTCCTCCATCCTGCTGGGCCTCTCGCCCATTGCCCCGCACATCTGCGAAGAAATCTGGGCCCGCATGGGATATACCCGGACGCTGGCGACGGAGCCATGGCCCAAACACGATCCGGACGCACTCAAGACAGACGAAGTGACCGTGGTCCTGCAGGTCAACGGCAAGCTGCGCAGCCAGATCACCGTCGCTGCGGACGCACAAGCGGAAGAGATTCAAACCCTGGCCATGAACGATCAAAATGTCGCACGACATATCGAGGGCAAAACAGTTGTCAAAATCATCGTCATCCCCGGAAAACTGGTCAACGTGGTGGTCCGGTAGCGTCCTGTGGGCGGTGCTGTGCATCGCCTTTCTCCTGCCCGCCTGCGGGTATCAGCTCACGGCCAATTCGCCCATCGACCTGCCCCAGGACAGCTCCCGGCTTTTCTTGAGCAAGGTCACCAACCCGACCACGGAAACCTGGCTTGAACCCATGCTCAGGAGCAGCCTGAGGGACGAACTGACCCGGCGCGGCAATGTGACTTGGGTGGGGCCAGACGAGGCCCAAGCCACGGTCAACATCGATGTTCGCTCCTACAGCACCTCAGACGCGGTCAAGGGGCGCGATGACGTGACCGTCAAATCCGAGGCTCGCATCCTGATGGAAGTCAGCTTTTTCAGCACCAAAACAAATGCCTTGATCTGGACCTCCGGGCCCGTAAAGGCCACCGAATCCTATCGCGCCACTGGCGGAAAACGAATGGCCGACGGAAGTTTGCAGAATTCCAGCGCCAAGCGTGAAGCCACCCAGAACGCCATTGACCTGGCCGTGCGCATGGTCGCCGACCGGCTTGGCCAAAAGTTCTGAGTCAGGTCATGACCAGACACGGCTTTTCCATGCTTGTCTGCGCGGACCCGGAACTGATCAAGGACCGGGTGGCCGAACTGCTTCAGGACTCCGGGTTCGCGGCCCGGACGTTCTGGGGAGATGAGGAACTCCCGGCTCGTTACTGGCAGACCCTGACCGTGCCCGCCATGATGGGACCGCCCAACGCCGTGATCCTGCGCCGGGCCCAGGACCAGAATGACGAATTCTGGTCCAAGATCGAGCCCCTGCTGGCCATGGCCCGGCCTTCGGTGTGGCCCATGTTCTGTTTCGAGGGGGAGTGGAAATCCGGCAAGCCGAACGTGGCCAAGGCCGTGACCAAAGGCAAGTACTGGGCCGTAGCCCAAAAAAGGGGCTGGATTTGGGAACATCCCGGCTTGTCCCGGACCACCATAGGTCAGGAACTGGACCGTTACACCTCCCGTCATGGCCTGACCCTTGGCCCTGGCGTCAAAAAAATCCTGGCTGAATCCCTGCCCCTGACCACCATCGCCCTGCGCAATGAACTGGAAAAAATCCTGCTTCTGACCGGCGGGGAAAAGACGATCCTGGCCGAGCACCTGGTGGCCATCGATGCCCTCGACGCCTTTGACATCTTCGCCTTTCTGCGTTCCCTGCAGCACCCCCAAGGCCGTCTAAAAGCCTGGGAACGACTCATGAACGACCCGGCCATGGCCAACGGGGACATGGTCTTTCCAGTGGCCTCCCTGATGCTGCGCGAAGCCCGTCAGCTGTGGCAGCTGCTGCACGGAGAGGACAGCAAGGTCCAGCTCTACCCCAGCCTGAAGACGGAAAAGAAACGCCTGGCTGAACGCCTTGGCCCCGCCCGCATCGCAAGATTCTGGGACATGGCGCTCAAAGCTGACACGGACATCAAGACCGGACGGCTAAAGCCGGCCCAGGCCATGGAAAATCTGGTCAAGGACGCCCAGCGTCTATGGTGAAGGAAGCTCCGGCCCACTATCTCGGGCACCGCGAACGCCTGCGCGAACGCATTGATGCCGATCCCCGGGCCCTGTCCGATTACGAAGTGCTGGAACTGCTGCTGACCTACGCCCTGCCCCGCAAAGACACCAAGCCCATGGCCAAGGAAATGCTCTCCCGCTTCGGCTCCCTGGGCAACGCCCTCATGGCCGATCCGGGGCGCATCGCCGAAATTCCCGGACTGGGCGACGGCGCGGCCAGGTTCTGGCGCACCATGCACGAATGCCAGGCCCGCAAGGCAAGCCAGGTCATCACCCAGAAGGAAAAATTCTCCTCGCCGGATCAGGTCCGCGACTTGGTCTGCTCCCGCCTGGGCCATCTGACCAAGGAAGAATTCTGGGTCATCCTGGTGAACAACCAGAACCGGCTCATCCGCTTTGAACGCGTCTTTCAAGGCACCGTGGACCAAACTGCAGCCTACCCTCGCGAAATTCTCGAATTGGCCCT
>CAXNFJ010000332.1:0-3307 GCA_964201165.1 Desulfomicrobium sp. | reverse complement strand
GCGGACAGTAAGCCTGTTCCTGATTGATGACGTAAAACGCGCCTCTCTTTGTCCCTCGAACTAACTCACCTCAACCGCTGGAGGAATGTCATGAAATACGTACTGGGATGTCTGTTGGCCGGTCTGCTCTTTGCTTCGACGGCCTTGGCCGGGGCCGACGGCGCCGCGGCGCTTTTCGACAAATCGTGCAAGGGCTGTCATGGGGCCGACGGGTCCAAGGTGGTCATGGGCATGAAAAGGCCCTTGAAGGGCATGCCCGTGGAGGAGGTCAAGGCGGCGTTGGCCGGATACAAGGCCGGAACCTACGGCGGGGAAAAGAAGGCCATGATGGAGCGCGTGGTCAAGCCTCTTTCCGATGAGGAAGTGGACGCCTTGGCCGCCCACGTTGCCGGCCTGTAGGCCGAACGGTCCGGGAGACAGACGTTCATGGACGGGCGCGCTTTGTCCGAAAGGCGTCCTGTGGATTTTTTTCCGTCATTTTGAGCAAACGAGTCCCTCTTCGAGGGACTCTCTTTCGAGGTGAAGATGCGGTTCATGCTGTTTATTTTCCTGTTGTTGCCGCTTTCCGTGCAGGCCCAGAGTTCCCTCAACCAGGTCCGTGAGGCTCGGGACGCAGCCGTCGCTCACGACGCCGCAACGGCCGGTCAGGCGGAAGAGGCGGTCCATGCGGGGCACTCGGAGCCCGAAGCGCCCCCGGCGGAGCACTCCGCCCACGAAACGCAGCCGGCGCCGGCTGTGCATGTCCATCCCGCGCCCGTGGCCGAAGCAAGCATCGGGGTGACCGAGAAGCTGGGCCAGTTCATTGCTGGCGAGGCCCGCTTCATCGATGAAAACGGCCGGTCCGTGACCATGGCCGAGGTCGTGGACAAGCCGACCATCGTCGTGCCCATTTATTTCTCCTGTCCCAATGTCTGCGCCATCATCCAAAGCTCCCTGACCGCCGTGTTGCCGGACGTGAAGCTTCTTCCCGGCCAGGATTTCCAGGTTGTCAGCGTGAGCTTCGACGACACGGACACGCCGGAACTGGCCGCCAATCAGAAGCGCAATTACATGGCGGCCATGGATTTCAAATTTCCGGAAAACGGCTGGCGCTTTCTGACCGGCGATGAGCGCAATATCCGGTTGCTTACGGATTCCCTAGGCTTTGGCTTCAAGCGTGACGGCAAGGATTTCCTGCACCCCGTGGTCATCATGGCCGTCTCCCCCAAGGGCAAGATCGTGCGCTACCTTTACGGCACCAAGCCCCTGGCCTTCGACCTGACCATGGCCGCCACCGAAGCGGGCAAGGAGCAGATCGGGCTCTCGGTCAAGCGCGTGTTGGCCTACTGTTTTTCCTATGATCCGGCGGGCAAGCGCTATGTGTTCAATTTCATGAAAATCACGGGCACGGGCATCCTGGTCATCCTGGGTGTGCTGCTCGCCGCCCTGATGCTTGCGGGCCGCAAGAAGCGCACTCCCCGAAAATAAGCTATTCCAGCGAGGTCTTGACATGCACAGCCCCGGCGAAACTGTTCCCTTTCTCGATTCCTATCCGGGTCGAAGCGGCATCACATCCTGGATTTTTTCGACGGATCACAAACGCATCGGCATGCTCTACCTGTGGTCCATTCTGAGCATGTTCGCCGTGGGAGCGGTGCTTGGCGTGCTCATGCGACTTGAACTCATCGCCCCGGGACGGACCATCATGGACGCCCAGACCTACAACGCCATGTTCACCCTGCACGGCGTGGTCATGGTTTTTCTTTTCGTCATCCCCGGCATTCCGGCCGCCTTTGGCAATATCCTGCTCCCCTTGCAGATCGGGGCCGAGGACGTGTCTTTTCCGCGCCTCAACCTCCTTTCCTGGTGGCTGTACCTGACCGGCGCGACCTTGGCTGTGATCAGCCTCTTCACGGGCGGAGGACCGCCGGACACGGGCTGGACCTTTTACGTGCCGTTCAGCGAAAAGACCACGACCAACGTTTCTTTGGCCGTGGTCGCGGTCTTCATCCTCGGTTTTTCGTCCATCCTGACGGGGCTCAATTTCATCACCACCATCCATCGCTTGCGCGCCCCGCAAATGAGCTGGGGCAAGTTGCCCCTTTTTGTCTGGTCCCTGTACGCCACGGCCTGGATTCAGCTCCTGGCCACGCCGGTCCTGGGCATCACCGTGGCGCTCATCTTCATCGAGCGCCTGCTCGGCATCGGCCTTTTCGATCCGGCCAAGGGCGGGGATCCCCTTCTGTATCAGCATCTCTTCTGGATCTATTCCCATCCGGCCGTGTACATCATGATCGTCCCGGCCATGGGCGTGGTCTCCGATGTAATCCCCACCTTTGCCTGCAAATCCATCTTCGGCTACAAGGCCATCGCCGTGTCCGGCCTGGCCATCGCCTTCGCCGGGTCGCTGGTCTGGGCGCATCACATGTTCGTCAGCGGCATGAGCGACACCGCCGTCATGGTCTTCTCCTTTTTGACCTTCGTGGTCGCCATCCCTTCGGCCATCAAGGTCTTCAACTGGGTGGCCACCCTGTACAAGGGCTCCATCCATCTGGAAGCGCCCCTCCTGTTCGCCCTGGGCTTTATCTTTCTTTTCTCGGTCGGAGGATTGACCGGCCTGGTCCTGGGCTCGGCAGGCACGAACATCCATGTCCACGACACCTATTTCGTGGTCGCGCACTTTCATTATGTCATCTTCGGAGGCACGGGCTTCGGGCTCTTCGCGGCCATGCATTTCTGGTTTCCGAAGATCTTCGGCCGCATGTACGACAGGCGTCTGGCAAGCTTGAGCTGGTATCTTGTGATCGGCGGCTTCAACATGCTCTATTTCCCCATGTTCATCATCGGGCTGCAGGGCATGCCGCGCCGCTACTACGACTATCTGCCCATGTACCAGACCGGGCACATGGTCTCGACCGTGGGCTCCTGGGTGCTGGTCGTCGGGCTCGCCACCATGTTCTACGGCCTGTCCAAATGCCTGCACGGCCCGCGCACCGTGGGCAAAAACCCCTGGGGCGCGGCCACCCTGGAGTGGACATTGCCAAGCCCCCCGCAGCACCTGACATTTCTCGATCCGCCTGACGTTCCTCATGGCCCCTATTCCTATGAGGGGGTGACCCGCGATGAGTGAGGCACACAAGGATTACGTGGGCGACAAGTTCGGGATGTGGCTGTTCCTGTTCACGGAGATTCTGCTCTTCGGCGCGCTCTTTCTGCTCTACGCGGTCTTCCTGAACCGCTATCCGCTGGAGTTTCACGAGGGCGGACTGCAACTCAGCCGTATCTTCGGGACCATCAACACTGTCGTGCTCATCACCTCCAGCTTCAC
>CAXNFJ010000331.1:0-3324 GCA_964201165.1 Desulfomicrobium sp. | reverse complement strand
TCGACAATCATGGGCAAATAAGCAGGCTCATTGCGCTCAAAATCGACCCCCACGGGAGCGATGGCCGGACTGTCGGACTCCACCAGCAGACGGACGCCGGAAATACGGACACAGGCCGTACGGGCCTTGCGGTTGGCCGTGCGGGTGATGGAGGCGCACATGGAAATATGGAAACCCAACTTTTCAAAGACCGGGACCATCTCATGGGACCCGGCATAGGCATGGAGCATCATGAACGGCGGCCGGACCTCCATGCCCCCGACGAGGTCGGCCAGACGGCCGAAGGCCTTGCGGCAATGGATAGTCACGGGCCGACCATAGCGAGCGGCCAGATCCATCTGGGCCAGGAAGACATCTTCCTGCTCGCTGTCGTTGCGCTCTTCCAAAGCGTTGTCCAGGCCGATCTCGCCGACACCCACGGGATGGGCTGCGACCAGCTCCTCCAGACGCGCGAGCCAGTCCGGACCGCGCTCGCCCACATACCACGGGTGCAGGCCCAGGGATACGCAAACCTCCGGATGATGGCGCCCAAGGCCCAAGACATATTCCCAGTCCCCCTCGTGGGTGCCATTGCAGCACATCATGCGCACCCCGGCGGCCCTGGCCCGGATCAAGGCCGGTTCCAGTCCCTGGCGTAAAAAACCGTCCTGCAGATGACAGTGCGCGTCCACCAAGTCAGGCCAAAGTGACGAGATCGCCGTGGTCATGTCGTGATGTCGCACACGGGCGTTGACGTCATGGGCTGGCGTGCGCATGAAGGATATGCACCCTGCAACGCTGTGGAGGATCGTATGGAAAATTTATTGTATTTGCTGCTTCTGGTCGGCATCTGGGTTGTGTTGGTCAAGGTTGTGTTTCCCAAGATCGGCATTCATGGTTGAGGACCGGCATCAAAGAGCTGCAGTTGGCAGCCCAAGGACAAAGACAAGTCATGACTCGCGAAGTTCGGTTATGATCAGGCCGACGAAGCCGGTCGCTGCGCCGCGATACTCCCAGCCAAGATGCGCCAGGCACTGGCGACACATGGCATATCGCCAAGCATAACCCGGGAACCAGGAGAACTCCCGGATGAATTCCCCTTCGAAGCGGCACCCCGGCGCCACGGCAAAGCAGCCGACCTCAAAGAGGATACCCGCAGGATTGAAAAGGGCGTGACCATGCTTGCCGCCCACTTCGACCCGGTCCCGCATCCGGGTGATGGGCTGGCCGCAGGTCCTGCAGAGGAGAGCCCTGTCGCCGCACTCATCCAGGTCGGTCCTGTCCTGATCCGCCGGAACCGGGCATTGACCGGGAAATTCGTGACTCCGAAAACGGAAGGGCGTCTGCGCGAACATGCTCCGCCCAGTACCTTAAGTCTCCCCTGAAAGCAAAGAGGCCCCATGAACATGCTCGCCATCCGCACGGCTCAGGCCGGACTTGTCGCCCGAATTTGGAATGCATTGAAAGAAGATGTCGGACCGGACCGGGCTCGCAAAATCTTGACCGAGGCCATCCGGACCGACGCCAGGGTGGCGGGAGAAACCTTCGCCCGCCTGGCCCAAGGCGAACCGAACCTGAAACATTTCGCTACGGTTTTGGAGCGCTGGCAGGAAGGCGGAGCTCTGGAAATCACGGACATGGACCTGACCGACTCCACCCTCTCCTTTGCCGTGCGAGCTTGCGCCTATGCCCGGCAGTACGCGGAGATGGGCCTTGACCCGGAACTGGGAGCCATTCTGTCCTGCGCCCGGGATGAACCCTTTGCCCAGGGCTACAGCCCCAGCCTGTCCATGCAGCGCGAGTGCACCATTATGGATAGTGCGCCGAAGTGCCTGTTCAGCTTCCTCTGGAAGGACTGAAATCGCGGACAGGCTCGGAAAAACGGCTCAGGCTCACATTCCGCAACTCCTCAGAAAAATGGATTGAACTCCACCAGCCCGCTCTTTTCCAGCAACGGATTCTTTCATCTTGCCGCGCGTGCGGCTCCTTTCCGGGAGTATCGTTTCCGCGCAAAGCAGCTCCTCTTTTCTGGATGCGCCGCAGTTCGGCTTTCGGCATTCGCGTGGAGAGAGGAACAGCGGATGTTTAAATTAAATACAATAATAAAAGATAGTTGACAAACTTATCAACATTATCCGCAAAAAACTCGCTCCAACTCTTCACCAAGCAGGTTCTGGATGCTCCGGAAGTTCAGTTTCGACATTCGCACCAAGATAGGAACCCCGAATGTTCAAATTAAATAAAACAATAAAAGATAGTTAAATAAGTTATCAACATAATCAGCAGAAAACTATCCGTTCTCCATATTCACCAAACCGGTCCGGCAGGTCGGCTTTCAACTCCGAAGCAAAGCTAGACCCCTGCTTGATCGGAAGTCGCTCCATCCACGCCGCCTTCACTGCGGCAGATGAGAACAATGCTGCACAAAGCAAGAACGCAACCCAGGACGTGTTCCGAGCCTACTGGCTGGTTGAGGACCAGGGCGGAAAGCACCAGGGAGCTGAGCGGGAGGATGGCCGTAAAGACACCCGCGACGCTGGCCCGAACCTTGGTGATGCCCGCGAACCAGCACAGGTAGGCAAGGATGGTCACGGCCACGGCATAATAGATGACGCTGCCCCAGGCTTCGAGGGGTAGGGCGGCAAAATTGAAGCTTAGGGCCTGCGTCAGCCCCAGAGGCAGAAAGAAGCATGTCGCCAGCCCCGTGATGAGGCTGGACACGGCCAGCGGAGACAACTGCTCCTGGATGGATTTCCGCACCAGCAAAAACAGGGACTCGACGATGACGGCCGCACCCACCAGCGCGTTGCCGGGCCAGGACTGGATTCCGCCTTCGTCGGCGCCTGCCTGATTCAGAATGGCAACACCCGCCACGGACAACGTTATTCCCGCGAGAATGCGCTTTTTGGGCCGCTCGTGCAGCACGAACCAGGCCAGAAGGCTCATGCAGGCCGGAGTGGTGCTGGTGATGATTCCCGCGGCGGCCGGAGTGGTCCAACGCAGGCCGTGCAGCAGGAATATCGTGAACAGGACGGAGCCGCACAAGGCCTGAGCGGTCAGGATCATCCAGGTGCGCCGGCGAAGTCTGGGCGGCCTGCCTTCGCGCACGAGCCAAAAAGGGATGATGAGGGCGCTGGCCAGGGCAAAGCGTAGCAGGGACCCGAGATGCACTGGAAAATGGCGGATCAAGATTTCTCCGGCCACGACGGAACTGCCGACCAGAATCATGGCTAGACTCAACAGGATATGGGGAATGAAAGAGTGCATGCAACCTCCGTTTTCGAAGGCTTATGGTTTTTCTCCCGTGCGGTTTAGAAGGATATTGCGGTATTTTCCCGGAGTGAT
>CAXNFJ010000330.1:0-3361 GCA_964201165.1 Desulfomicrobium sp. | reverse complement strand
CGGACGCATCGGGACAAAGGTCGGCCAGATTGACCCGCAGGCGGGAGATGCGATCCCGCGCCTCGGTGAGGGGCAATTGCTCCAGGGAAAGAAAGGTCACGCTCCCTCCTCGCACAGGGTGTAGTCCATGGTCCGCCGCCGCGGCGTGAAACCGGCGCGCTCGACCAGCGAGCGCAGCTCGGATTCGGGCAGACGGAAATGCACGCCCGTGGCCGCGACGACATTCTCTTCGAGCATGGTCGAGCCGAAATCGTTGGCGCCCCAGAACAGGGCCAGCTGTCCGATCATGGGCCCCTGGGTGACCCAGGATGCCTGGATGTTGTCGATATTGTCCAGATACAGTCGGCACAGGGCCAAAAATTTCAGATATTCGTGGGACGACGTCTCGGACATTTCCATGCGCGTGTTGCGGGGCTGAAAAGTCCAGGGAATGAAGGCCGTGAAGCCGCCGGTGCGGTCCTGCAGGTCGCGCAGACGCTCCAGGTGCTCCATGCGCTGCCCGAAGGTCTCACCCTGACCGAACATCATGGTCGCGGTGGTGCGCATGCCCAGGCCATGGGCCGTCTCCATGACAAAGAGCCACTGGTCCGCCGTGCACTTGCGCGGAGAGACGCGGCTGCGGACCTCGTCCACCAGAATCTCGGCCCCGCCGCCGGGCATGGAGTCGAGGCCTGCCCGGCGCAGTTCCGTCAGGATGTCGGCCACGGGACGGGCTTCCTTTTCGCTGAGGTACCAGATCTCCGAGGGCGAGAAGCCATGCACGGCAACTCCCGGAAAATGGGCTTTCATGGTGCGCAGCAGATCCGTGTAGTATCCTAGGGGCAGATCCGGGTTCATCCCGCCCTGAAGCAGGATCTGGTACCCGCCCTGGTCCACGGTCTCCTGCACCTTGGCCAGGATCTCCCGAGTGGGCAGGACATAGCCGCCCTCCTCGCCCGGACCCTTGAAAAAAGCGCAGAATTTGCACGCGGACACGCACACATTGGTATAATTGATGTTGCGGTCCACGATGTAGGTCACGACCATCTCCGGATGCATTTCCAACCGGCGCTGATGGGCGCGGGCTCCAAGGGTGAAGACATCGTGCATGTCCCAGACGTAGCGGGCTTCTTTCGTGAGCAGACGGGTGTTCATGGGGTCGTCCTTGTATGACGTTAACGTTGGCCGAAGTGCTAGCTTCTGTGCGGGCACAAGGTCAAGGGCCTTGCCAAACACTGTCCCTTATGGTTCAAGTCGGGGCCACACAAGGGGAGAACATGAGCATACCCGTTTTCGATTGCCGCATGTGCGGCCACTGCTGCCAGGGCCAGGGGGGCATTGTCGCCTCGGCTCCGGAACGCGACCGCCTGGCCGCATATCTGCATATTTCCGTTGAAGAATTTTGCGTCCGCTATACAGAGGCCCAGGGTAAGAAGCTGGTGCTGCGCTGTGGCGAGGACGGGTTCTGCGTGTTTTTCGACTCCAAAACCGCCTGCACCGTGCACCCGGCCAAGCCGGACGTTTGCCGGGCCTGGCCCTTTTTTCGAGGCAACTTGGTTGACGAGGTGAGTTGGGAACTGGCCCAGGACTCCTGCCCCGGCATCCGAGCCGAAAGCGGGCACGCCGAATTCGCCCGTCAGGGCATCGCCTATGTCAATGACAACGGCCTGGCCAAAACGGGCCGCGAAGACGAGGCCAATGCACTGCGCATCGCCGATCTGACGGAAAAAATCTGATGCGTCTGGCCGAGTGTTATTCCTTGCTGGAGGTCTCCCCCAGGGCCTCCCTCGACGAAATCAAGGCCAGTTACCGCAAACTGGCCTTCAAGTACCATCCGGACCTGAATCCCGGCGACGCCCGCGCGGCCCAGCGCTTCACCCGCTTGAACGAAGCCTATGTGGTGCTCAAGAAGCACATGGAAACCTCATCCTCGGGCAAGCGGCACTACAATGCCGAAACCATCCGCCAGGAAGAAGAGGCCAGGGCCAAGCAGTCCGCGGGCAAACGCTCCGGCGGTTTCTCAACCGAACAGGAAGAGGTGCTGCGGGACATTTTGAATGATCCCTTCGCCAAGCAGGTCTTTGAGGATATTTTCAGCAAATTGAAGCGCGGGGCGAACCCCGGCACCACCGATCCCGAATCGGTCTCGACCAAGAGCCTCAATCTCAAATGGGGCGAACGCTCCCTGAAGCTGGACCTGGGCAAGGGCCTCATCGGCGCCGTGAAGAACTGGGCCTCCAATCAGCTTGATGACCGTCAGACCATCCACATGCCCGCCCATAACCTTGTTCCCGGAACCACCCTGCGGGTCCAGATCAAGCACAGATTCAATCCGGAACCGCGCATCATCGACGTGACTCTGCCCCCTGATTTCGTGGTCGGCCGCCCCATCCGCCTCAAAGGCATGGGTCGACGCCTTGGACCCTGGCGCGGGGACCTGTATTTGCGTTTTCTGGCCAGGCAAGGCCGGGAACACGATTAGCGTTACAGACGACAGATCCTGCTTATAAGAAAAGCCCCGATTTTCGTGTCGGGGCTTTCTTTTTCATTCGGCCGGACCTTCCAGAATCTCCGTTCCCTTGGGCGGGTCCAGGGTGAATTCCTTCGGATCCACAGGCACATCAAGCTCAAGGCCGGTCAATTCCAGCTCGTTAATGTTGCCGAAGAAATCAACGAGCTTGATCTTCTCCAGCATGTCCTGACCCGGCCGGACCCAGATCTCCCCTTCGACCAGATTTGGCTCCGGTTCCTTGGGGATGAGTTTCAAATGCCGAAACTCACCGTCCGCGCCCAGATCCTGGACAATGAAGTCATCCTTCAGGTTGGCCTCGCCGGACAGAAAGCGGATCATTGTCTTGGAGCTCAAAACCTGCTCCACGGTATAGCGGTACACGGTTTCTTCTTCCGGAAAATATTCCCAGACCGTGTCCTGTCCAATGATGAGCAACTCCGTTTCGGGGCTGGTCGTTTCCCAGCGGATGAAACGGGGCCGGGCAAAGGTGATTGTACCCAGCCGCTCCTGCACCTCGTGACTTGAGGCGTTGGTCAGCTTTTGCAAAAAATAGCATCTGAAAGACTGCAACGTATCATATCGCTTTTGGATCTGATCGGTCAGATCCGCAGCCTGCGCGCACCACACGCTGGTCAGGGCAAAAACGAGCCCCAAGAAAAGTCGCGGCACACGAACCTCCTGGTTGATGTTGATTTCACGGTTCAATGAACGTATCGGATGATCCCTTTACGCCACTTGGGCAAATACAGACTTTCTTTCTGGTTGTTAAGCAATGAACCCAGTCCCTGAAAAATTTCCCCCAGCACCCTTCTCCAGCGCCCTGCCGGCTCTGGGGTTGCTCACGACGGTCTTTTTTGCCAATTTCCTGGC
>CAXNFJ010000329.1:0-3363 GCA_964201165.1 Desulfomicrobium sp. | reverse complement strand
CCTCTGTGGCTGTCCGTGACCATGTGCGGTTTCAAGCGCTCCATGGAAGTACTTCCCGCATGTCTGGTGGCCGGTGTCTGTTTCGCCGTCACCCAGTTTGTGGTCTCCAACTTTGTTGGCCCCATGTTGCCCGACGTTTTGTCCGTCATTGCCACCATCGTGGGCCTGGGCCTGTTCCTGAAGGTCTGGCAGCCCAAGAGCATCTGGCGTTTTGCTGATGAACCCGCGTCCACCGGCAAGGCCGTCTGCAATTATTCCCAGGCTGAAGTATTCCGTGCCTGGATGCCCTGGATGATCCTTGCGGTCATGGTTTTCGTGTGGGGCCTCAAGCCCGTACAGGATCTGATGAAGTCCACGGTCATCACGTTTGCATGGCCAGGACTGGATTCACTGATTTCAAAGACGCTGCCCATTGTTGCTCAGGATACCGTCTATAAGGCGATGTACAAGTTCAACTATCTGACCTCCCCCGGTACAGCCGTTCTGTTCGCGGGCATCTTCTCCTTGTTTGTACTCCCCAATTACGGTGTTGGTCGCGCGATTGCCTGCTTCGGCAAGACCGTCATCCAGCTGCGCTTCCCCATCGTGACCATCGCCATGATCGTAGGTCTCGCCTACCTCATGAACTACTCCGGCATGAGCTCCACCCTGGGCCTCGCTTTTGCCCAGACTGGTCACTTCTTCCCGCTGTTCGCGCCGGTTATCGGCTGGATCGGCGTGTTCCTGACCGGTTCGGATACATCTTCGAACCTGCTCTTTGGTAATCTTCAGCAGACCACAGCCCAGCAGATCGGCGTATCCCCCGAGCTCATGGTCGCCGCCAACTCTTCCGGTGGCGTCACCGGCAAGATGATCTCCCCGCAGTCCATTTCCGTGGCCACTGCCGCCGCGAACATGGTTGGCCAGGAAGGCAACCTGTTCCTCTTTACTCTGAAGCATTCGATCGCAATGATCATCTTCATCAGTATCCTGACCTACCTGCAGGCATACACCCTGAGCTGGATGTTGCCGTAACCGCATTGTGCGGGGGGCTTTTCGCCCCCCCGCATTTTCTGGTTGTTGGATTTCCCGATGGGTTCCATCCGGAATTTGAACAACAGGCTTAGGAAAGTTCATTCCTGAGTCAGGCCCAAGTTAAGCGCGCAAGGAGAAACTATGATATCGTCAGCTTTGAAAAATGAGTTGGTCACCCTTTTGGGCAAGCAGAACGTATTGGACGCGGAGTCCGATCGCCATGCCTATTCCTACGATGCCGCCGTGCTCGACGCGGTCATACCGGAAATGGTGCTGCGGCCGACCAATAGCGAACAGCTCGGCAAAACCGTCGCCCTGTGCAACGAAAACCACTTGCCCATGACCGTTCGCGGCGCCGGAACCAACCTGAGTGGCGGCACCATCCCCACCAAGGAGCACGGCGTGGTCATCCTGACCAACGGGCTCAACAAAATTTTGGAAATCAACGAACAGGATCTGTATGCCGTGGTTCAGCCCGGCGTGGTCACGGCCAAGTTCGCGGCCGAAGTGGCCAAGCGCGGCCTTTTCTATCCGCCGGATCCGGGTTCCCAGGCCGTCTCCACCCTGGGCGGCAATGTCAGTGAAAACGCCGGCGGCCTGCGCGGCCTGAAATACGGCGTGACCAAAGACTACGTCATGGGCGTGAATTTCTGGAACGCCGAAGGCGAATACGTCAAGTCCGGCGGCAAGACCGTCAAGTGCGTCACCGGGTTGAACATCGCCCAGCTCATGGTCGGCTCCGAAGGCACCTTGGGCGTCTTTGACGAGATCATCCTGAAGCTCGTTCCGCCGCCGGTGGCCTCCAAGGCCATGCTCGCCGAGTTCGACGACATCGCCAAGGCCTCCGAGACCGTGGCCGCCATCATCGCCAACAAGATCGTGCCCTGCACCCTTGAGCTGCTGGATAACGCTACCATCAACTACGTCGAGGATTTCACCAAGGCCGGTCTGCCCCGTGATGCCGCCGCCATCCTGCTGATCGAAGTCGATGGCGGGCATATCGCCCTGGTTGAAGACGACGCCGAAAAGGTCGTTGAGATCTGCAAGAAGCACGGCGCCAAGCGTGTCCAGATGGCCAAGGACGCCGCCGAGAAGAACAAGCTGTGGGAAGCCCGCCGCAACGCGCTGCCGGCTTTGGCCCGCGCCCGCCCGACCACTGTCCTGGAAGACGCCACCGTGCCGCGCAGCCAGATTCCGGCCATGATCACGGCCATCAATAACATCGGAGCCAAATACAAGCTGCAGATCGGCACCTTCGGCCATGCCGGCGATGGCAACCTGCATCCGACCATTCTGACCGACAAGCGCGACAAGGAAGAGTTTCATCGCGTGGAATTGGCAGTCGACGAGATCTTCGATGTGGCCCTGTCCCTGGGAGGAACCCTGTCCGGCGAACATGGCATCGGCACAGCCAAGTCCAAGTGGCTGGAAAAGGAAACCACCAAGGCGACCATCATCTATTCGCGCAGGCTCAAGAAAGCAGTTGATCCCAATTACCTGCTCAATCCCGGCAAAATCATCGGAGGCTAGTCATGACTTCAGACGTTCATCAGCTGGCCAAAATGCTGCACGAGCTCGACGACCAGATGGTCGCGTGCATGAAGTGCGGCATGTGCCAGGCCGTTTGTCCGGTGTTTGCCGAAAGCATGAATGAGGGCGACGTGGCCCGGGGCAAGATCGCGCTCCTGGAAAATCTGTCCCATGAATTGATCAAGGATCCACAAGGGGTGCAGGACAAGCTCAACATGTGTTTGCTCTGCGGTTCCTGCGCCGCCAATTGTCCCAGCGGCGTGAAGGTGCTGGACATATTCCTGAAAGCCCGCGTCATCGTGAACACGTACATGGGCCTGCCCGCGGTCAAGAAGGCCATCTTCCAGGGCCTTTTGACCAAACCCGGCGTTTTCAATTCCGTGATGGATCTGGCTTCCAAGTTTCAGGGTGTGTTTACAAAGCCCGCGAATGAAGTCATCGGCTCGTCCTGTTCCCGCATCGATCTGGCGGCCATCGAAGGCCGGCATTTCATGCCTTTGGCCAAGAAGCCCCTGCGCAAACTGGAGCCGGCCCGCAACACCCGTCCCGGCAAGGGCGGCTACCGCGTGGCCTTCTTTCCGGGTTGCGTCATCGACAAGATATATCCCCATGTTGGCCAGGCAGTGCTGAAAGCCCTGACCCACCACGAGATCGGCATCTACATGCCGGCGGGTCAGGCCTGTTGCGGCATTCCTGCGCTGGCTTCGGGAGACAAGGGGTCTTTCGACAAGCTCGTGAAGCATAATCTGGAACTTTTTGAAAAAGAGAACTTTGATTATCTGCTCACGGCCTGCGCTACCTGCACGGCGACCATGCATG
>CAXNFJ010000328.1:0-3368 GCA_964201165.1 Desulfomicrobium sp. | reverse complement strand
AAGCTGCTCTTCCAGCCCAGGCCCTGCTGTTCGATGGGAGCGGCCTCGGGCTCGGGGCCGACGTGCGTGGCCGGTCCCGCGCCGTGGCACTTGCCGAAAGTGTGCCCGCCCGCCACGAGGGCCACGGTCTCCTCGTCATTCATGGCCATGCGCGCGAAGGTCTCGCGCACGTCACGGCCCGAGGCGACGGGGTCCGGGTTGCCGTCCGGGCCTTCGGGGTTGACGTAGATGAGGCCCATCTGCACGGCGGCCAGCGGGTTCTCCAGGTCCCGCTCGCCGGAGTAGCGGCTGTCGGGTTTGTCGCTCGTTGCCAGCCATTCCTGTTCCGCGCCCCAATAGATGTCCAGTTCCGGCTCCCAGACGTCCTCGCGGCCGCCGCCGAAGCCGAAGGGCTTGAGGCCCATGGACTCGATAGCGCAGTTACCGGCGAGGATCATCAGGTCTGCCCAGGAGATTTTTCTGCCATATTTCTGCTTGATGGGCCACAGCAGGCGGCGCGCCTTGTCGAGGTTGACGTTGTCCGGCCAGCTGTTCAGCGGCGCCAGACGCTGGGAGCCCGACCCCGCTCCGCCGCGCCCGTCACCGGTGCGGTAGGTGCCCGCGCTGTGCCAGGCCATGCGGATGAAGAGCGGCCCGTAGTGGCCCCAGTCGGCCGGCCACCAAGCCTGAGAATCGCTCATCAAAGCAAAGAGGTCCTTCTTCACGGCGCCAAGGTCGAGCGTTTTGAACTCTTCGGCGTAATTGAATTTTTCACCCATGGGGTTGGACAGGCTCGATTGCTGGTGCAGGATCTGAAGGTTCAACTGATTCGGCCACCAATCCCGGTTCGTCTTGCCGCCTCCGGACGCCGCGGGGTTGGTCCTTCCCGTGACAGGGCACTTGCCATCGCTCATATTCGTTCTCCTTTTGGGTTCAGGTTCACGCATTGATCGGCTTCATCTGAAAAAAGATATTGGCAGCGGACTTCACGCATGGCGGTCCGCAACATATCGAGAATTAAGGATTCAAAATCCGGATACCAAAGTCCGGGGAAAAAGTCTCTAGAGCAATGATGATTGCGTCGTCTCGTCACAAAGAGGGGCATTGTTTCGGTGGCAGGCAGGAGTATGGCCGCGAAAAGGAAGGAGCTGTCAATGCCGTTAGCACATCAAAGAGGGGGAGGGGCTTGCGAAGGTCTTTGAAAATGCGGGCGGATTGGAGAAGCCGGAAGGGCTGCGTCGGCGGAGCCACGACCGTGGCTGCCCGCAATCATCACCTGGGCGCGTTCACCAAACATGCCGACATGATGTTGTATCAGGTTCCAAGATGGGCATATCTGCCGCAGCACCGACAACCTGCGGAAGGCTTTCCCTTGTGAGCGAGCCCTTGCGCCCGGTATTTCGCATTGACCGCGGCCGCTTCGACCGGCTAGCGGGTTCCACTGTTTAATCATAACGATGTAACCCCAATTAGCCCAAGGATACCGAAATGAGCGATTTACCCAAATGCCCCAAGTGCGGCTCCGAATATACCTACGATGACGGCATGGCCTACGTCTGCCCGGAATGCGGCCATGAGTGGTCACGAGACGCTGGCGAGGGCGGGGGGCAGGAAGAAAAAATCATCAAGGACGCCAACGGCAAGCCGCTCCAGAACGGCGACACGGTCACTGTCATCAAGGACCTGAAAGTGAAGGGCTCGTCCGTCACGGTCAAGGTCGGCACGAAAGTCAAGAATATCAGGCTGGTTGACGGTGACCACGATATCGACTGCCGGATTGACGGCATCGGCGCCATGAAGCTCAAATCCGAATTCGTCAAAAAAGTATAGCCTGCACAGCCCCTGGACTGTCATGATGGGTTCGGTCTTTTTGAATTCGCATAGAATCATTGAGAAAATTCAAGACTCAATATCCGACCCCAGCAGAAAGCGTTCCAGATCAATGCGGCCCGTCCCGTCGAACCCGATGCCCTCGTTTTCGAGCAACCGTTTCTGGTCTGCGTACCCCTGGGATACCCGCAATGCGATGCGTCCTTCCCGGTTGACCACACGGTGCCAGGGCAATCCCTGCGTGTGCGAGCATGTGTGCAAAATCCGCGCGACTTGCCGTGCGGCCCGCCGATTTCCGGCCATACCCGCGATCTGTCCATAGGTGGCGACCCTGCCCAAGGGAATGCTGCGGATGGCTTCGATCACCCGGGTGGTGAAGGATTGGTGCGTCATGAAGAGGAGCCGTTGGTATCTCATGTTGATGGGGCATCGTCCGGACTTGCCCAAAGCCGGGCGCATGGAACCCGTGCGAGCCCCATGCGCCTATATAGGCCGTGTGCCTGTCGTCTTCAAGCGACTTCCTTGAGTGTCGTGGCTGCCGGAGGGTGGGGCGAGCCTTCATCCCCTGCCGTCGGCCTGCCGCTCGGCGAACACCTCCTTGGCCGCGAAGAGCCCGTTCAGGGCTGCGGGAAAACCGGCGTAGGCCGACATCTGCATGATAACCTCGACAATCTCCTCCCGCGTGCAGCCGACATTGAGGGCGGCGTGCAGGTGGACCCGGAGCTGCGGCCCGGCCGTCCCCAGGGCGGTCAGGGCCGCGACCACGGCGATTTCCCGGCTTTTGAGGTCCAGGCCCGGTCTGGAGTAGATGTCTCCGAAGCATTCGACGAGGTAGCGCCCGAAGTCCGGCGCGATGTCCCTCAGGCTCTCGATCACCTTTTCCCCGACGCTGCCATCGACCTTTGCGAGCATGGCGAGTCCTGTCTCGTAGCGTGTCATAAATCTTCTCTCCTTGCTTGGTGTTTCTTGGGCTCCTCTTCCGGATCAAAGTAGGAGCCCGGAGAGGGTTTGCATCGTACTTTTTTTGCGATACCTTTTGGGTATGACGGAACCGATGCTCGAATCCCTGGACGTGCGGCAGCTGCGTTATTTCGCGGTGGTGGCCGAGGAGTTGAACCTACGCCGGGCCGCGGAGCGGCTGTTCATGGCCCAGCCGCCTCTGAGCCGCCACATGAAGCGGCTGGAGGATCTGCTGGGCGTGGCGCTGTTTGTCCGTCATTCCCGGGGCCTGACTCTGACGGAGGAAGGGGAGAGGGTGCTTGAAATCGTCCGCCCCGTGCTGGAACTGGAGACGGCCACCCGTGAGCGGCTGCACGCCTTGCGTGATGCCGGAGCGCGTGCTCCTGTGGTCGGCCTGACCACGGCTGTCGAGCAGGGGGTGTTCGCGGCCCTGGAGTCGCGGCTTTTCGCGGTCCACGGGCCGGGGCTGCGCCTGGAGCGCGCAACATCGCCCCGCCTGGTCCGCGATGTGCGCCGGGGCAGGGTCGATGCGGCCTTCGTGGCTCTGCCTCTCGACGCGCCGGGACTGCATGTCGTGCCGCTGCCCTACGCGGAGCCGT
>CAXNFJ010000327.1:0-3376 GCA_964201165.1 Desulfomicrobium sp. | reverse complement strand
CGCGCACAGCATGGTGAAACCGGGACCGGTGGCGATAGCCGAAGAAATGAACAGGAAGAAAGTCCAGGGCCAGATGAAGAATCCTTCGCGGAACACGAACGGACGCCCGAAAAGAACGCCATACATGCCGCCCAGGGACCCCTGATGGAAGAAGGACAGAAATGTGCCGATGCCGGCAAAAAGCGGCATGTACACATGGAAATTGTGCGCAATATGATGGCACAGCTTGTTTTCGTTGATCTTCCGGTTTTCCAGAATCAGCGGGACAAACTCGATGATCAGGACTGTCAGGTAACAGGTGATGCAGAAGATAACTTCTGTCAGCATGGAGTGAACGTTGGGATGCCAATATCCGAACCATGCCCTCACCGGCTGGCCGACGTCGAGCACCAGGACGAGCATGGCGCCGGAGTAGCACAGAAAGCCTACGATGACTGCAAGATTGATAATGTTTTTAAGTTCATCGATGCGGATGATGTACCGCAGGAAACCGGAGAAAAAGGCTCCGGCGCCCAGGGCGATGACCGCCAAGTCGAAGGTGATCCACAGGCCGAACCCGAAATAGTTGTCCAGACCCGTCACACCGATACCGGTTCCCAGAACCTTGAACGCGCCGTATCCACCCCAGGCGAGGAAGATGCTGATCACGCCCAACCAGACCAGGAACTTCCCAACAGAACAACGTTCCACCCCTTCGGGCCAGTACGCTCTATCAGACATGTTCGCCCCCCTTCGCATTCTTCAGGTAATTGTCCCCGAGTTTTCTGACCCAATCACGCTTGGAGTAGTAATAAACCTGCGGATCGGTTCCGAGTTTGACCAGCAGACGGAAAGCATACTTGGTCGCGGCCATCTTGCTGACTTCGTGCTCGGGATTGTTCAGATTGCCGAATTTCATGGCTCCGGTTGGACAGATCTCCGCACAGGCCGGAATGTATGCATTTTCAGCCAGTTCCGTCGGATCTTCGCCGTTCATGCGAGCCTGTTCCTTGGCCGCATTAAAGCGATGGTGACAGAAGGTGCACTTCTCGACCACGCCGCGAGGACGGGCCGATACATGCGGCGTCAGGGTC
Organism: Desulfomicrobium sp.; assembly: GCA_964201165.1. GTDB lineage: Bacteria > Desulfobacterota > Desulfovibrionia > Desulfovibrionales > Desulfomicrobiaceae > Desulfomicrobium. The sequence continues at coordinate 2,303 of CAXNFJ010000327.1, read as the reverse complement.
TTTTCCATTCCTTCAGGCCAAACCGGATCAAGCCAGTTGAAGTATCGGGCGTGATACGGGCAGGCCGCCATACAGTACCGACAACCGATGCAGCGGGGGTAGATCTGGCTGACTATGCCGCCTTCTTCGTCCTTCAGGGTCGCCACTACGGGACAAACCGTCGAACAGGAAGGTTTGCCGCATTGCATGCAGGGCCGGGGCAAATAGGCCACTTCATGCTCAGGGAAAGGCTTTGCGTTGGACAGTTCGTATATGTTCATCCAATCGGTGCTGCGCAGCTTATTCGACGCATCGACTTCCGGGGGCAGATTGTTCTCCGCCTTGCAGGCCACGGAGCAGGCTCCGCAACCGGTGCATTTGTCAAGGTCGATGACCATGCCCCATTTTACCTTGAATTCTTTTGCTTGCATTGTGAATATCCTCTTATTTTCTCCAGGTGCTCAAGAATCTCTACGCCTTACTGACGGTAACCTGGGCCGCGGCAAAGCGGGACAGGCCATCCTGGGCCTCGGCGGCCAACAGTTTGAAGACGTTTTCTCCCTTGCCTCTGGAAAAATCATCCCATGCGGTATGACCAAAACCCAAGGGGGCCACCACTGTGTCGTTCATCACACCTTCGAAGATGCGCACGCGAGCCTTGCATTCGCCAGCAGCATTGGCCAGCTTGACCAAGTCGTCCTTTTTCAGGCCAAGGTTCTTGGCCGTGGCGCCGTTCACCAGCACGTACATGTCCCGGCCGAGCATTTCATCGAAACGAATGGCGTTGGTCCCGAAAGGAGGAGTTGCAATCTTGGCGCTGCCTATCTTGAGGCGCACAGGAGTGACCAGGGACAGGGATTTTCCATCCTTGGCCGGAACTGCGAGTTCCTTCATCGGAACTGTCCACAGGGCCAGGTCCTGAACCGGGAATTCTTCGGCAACCCATGGAGTCCCTTCGAGGAGGCCGTCAAACTCGGCACCCAGGGCTTCGGCTTTGGCCTTGACCACATCTTCAAATGTCTCAAATCCGAGATCCAGGCCGGCCTTTGCAGCCACTGCCAACAGGACATCGCCAGTGGGTTTGGTGTCGAAAACGGGTTTGATGGCCGCAGCGGCAACCGTGTAGTTGGGCTTACCGGACCCGTAGGGGCTGTAGGCATCATCCATGCGCTCGAAAGCATAGCTGTCGGGCATGATCAGATCGGCCATGGCCGCGGTTTCGTCCATGAATGAACTGAACGAGACCACAAAGCCTGCCTTGTCGATGGCTGTCTGAACCTTGGCCAGATTGGGCATGGCATAGGCAGGATTGGCGCCATAAACCATGAGCATGGCCGGAGCATTTGCGGATCCATCGGCTATGCCGGTCAGGTAGGCCACCACGTCATTGCCAAACATTGCCTTCTTGTCGGCGGAAGCTTCGATTACCTTCGGAGCCCAGGGCAGGATTCGCACGCCGCCGGCAGCGTTGATGCGCTCCAGAAGCATATTCAGACACATGCCCGCGGCTGCCTCGAAGACACCCAGGCCCTGACCCGACTCGGAAGCGGTAAGCACCAGCGGACGGCCGGTCTTGACCAATTCCTTGGCCAGTCCCGTGATCATCTCAACGGAAACGCCGGTGATCTCGGCCACCTTTTCCGGCTGGTACTGCTCCACGTACTTGGAGAACGCAGCCAAACCCGGCCAGGACGAACGGTCGCGCCCAGACTTGATGATCACAGAGGCCAGACCAAGAGCCAGAATCGGCTCGGTGCCGGCTACGCAAGGAATCCAGGAATCGGCCACGGCTGTGGTTCCGTTCTGGGCCGGTCCAACGTAGACGTACTTCACTCCCTTTTCGCGGCTGGCGGAAAACGCCTTGCCGTTGCGGGCCACATTGCCCCAGGAGTCAACGGCATCAGCCCCAAGCATGAGCACGTAACTCGCGTTCTCGATGTCATAGCCGACCTGACCGTCTCCACCCAGCATGGCCAGGGCCGCTGCGGCAGGAGCGCTTTCGCCCGGCATGAAAAAAGATTTGTCGGAGCCAAGTTTGCCCACCACGCCGGCCAAAACATCGGTCACGGAACCGGTTTCGTCGCCGCTGATCATGGCCACGTCCGAACCGGCGCCTTTCAATTTCTCAGCCAGGAGGCCTTCGGCTTCTTCCCAGCTGATGTCCTTAAAGTTGGCTCCGTCCTTGATCTTGGGATTTTTGATCCGCGACGGGCTGTACAGAAGCTGTACGCTGGCCGCGCCCAAGGGACAGATGCCACCCAGGCTTAAAGGATGATCGGGGTTGCCCATGGCCACGACCGGCTTGCCGGCCACGGTCTTGACCT
>CAXNFJ010000326.1:0-3387 GCA_964201165.1 Desulfomicrobium sp. | reverse complement strand
TCTGGCTTCTGGTCAACGAGGATGAGCAGCTCGAACAGATGATCCGGCAGATGCGCAAGCTTCAGGACGTGCACGATGTCCGTCTGCGGCCCCATGCGGCGCAGACCTTCGCCCAACTCGGGCAGGTCATGAGCGAATGAGGTTCGGTGTCGCGGCGGGGGAAAGAGCCGCGACACCGGACCGATTTTTCCCAACCCTTGACCCGCAATTCAGGATGCACTAACAGGTTTCGTGTTTGCACTTGAAAATGTTGTTCCAGCTTTGCTCGCCACAAGCCAATTGGTGGGCAAAGCATCTTTTTTTTATTGGCTCAATACGTTTTTTGCACATTAAGGATGACGATGAACAGGATTCCCATTTCAGTCGAAGGCTACAAGCGTTTGGAAAAGGAACTGGAAGATCTGAAAAAAGAGCGGCCAGCCATTATCCAAGCCATCAAAGAGGCCCGGGAGGAAGGCGACCTGAAAGAAAACGCCGGTTACGACGCTGCCCGTGAACGCCAGGGCATGCTTGAGGCCCGAATCAGCCACATCGAGTCACGAATGATCCGTTTTGACGTTATCGACATCGATACCTTGCAGAGCGATCGGGTCATCTTTGGCGCCACGGTGACTGTTGCCGACATGGATACGGAGGAAAAGAAGACCTACACCCTGCTCGGGCCCGATGAGGCCGATCACACCAAGGGCACCATTTCCATCGAATCCCCCGTGGGCCGTGCGTTGCTCGGCAAGCAGGAAGGAGATGAAATTTCCGTGCAGATCCCGCGTGGCCGTGTGGATTACGAAGTTGTTGCGGTCAGCTTTCTGGGCACTGCCGGATTGAAATAGACATTCGGGCGTATGCGCCAAAAAGCCTCCGTGGGGATTCCCGCGGAGGCTTTTTTTATCACTTCAGCCGAAGAAGCGGTGCAGCAGCCCGCGCAGGCGCTCATGGTCAAAGGGCTTGGACAGGTAGGCGTCCATGCCCACGGACAGGAACCTTTCCTTGTCTCCGGCCATGGCGTGGGCGGTCAGGGCGATGATGGGCACATGGGCGTAGGGCAGGAATCGCGGGTCGTGGCGAATGATGTCGGTGGCTTCGATTCCATCCATTTCCGGCATCTGGATGTCCATGAGCACGAGTTCCACGCCCGGAGTCCGCAGCCGGTCGAGAGCTTCTACGCCGGTGTGGGCGCAGGCGACGCTGTGCCCCATTTTTTCCAGCATGTGCTTGGCCATGGTCATGTTGACCACGTCGTCCTCGACCAGCAGGATGTGGAGCGGGCGCACTCGGGTTTCGATCCGGGCCTGGGGCGCTGGCGGCGTCTGCCGCCGTGGCGCGGCGTCCTTCAAAGGCAGGACGAAGAAAATGGACGTGCCCTCGTTTTCCTTGCTTTCCACGGAAATATTTCCGCCCATGAGGGTCACCAGGCGCTTGACGATGGGTAGTCCCAATCCTGTGCCCTGATAGCGCCGGGAATAGGTGCCGTCGACCTGGGTGAAGGATTCGAAGACATAATTGAGCTTGTCGGCGGGGATGCCGATGCCTTCATCCCTGACGTTGAAGAGAATGCGCTGTTTTCCCGGGTCCCTGCCCACGGCCCAGGCTTCCAGCGTGACGGAGCCGGTGTCCGTGAACTTGAGGGCGTTGCCCATCAGATTGAAGAGAATCTGGCGCAGGCGGCCTTCGTCGGCGATGAAACGTCCCAGGTTGGGCTCGGTTTCCAGCACCAGGTTGATTTTCTTGTCCATGGCCAGGGCCTTGAAGAAGTTCACGGCCTGAGACAGCATCTCATCCAGATCGAAATCCCTCTCCAAGAGTTCCATTTTACCCGCATCGACCTTGGTGAAATCCAGCACGTCGTTCAAGACCCGCAGCAGATTGCGCGAGGAGCCCAGGGCCGTGCACAGGTAGTCGCTCAGTTCCGGGGCGCCCTCGGACTGTATGGCCAGCTGCAGCATGCCCATGATCCCGTTCAAGGGGGTGCGCACCTCGTGGCTGATGTTGGCCAGAAATTCGCTCTTGGCCTTGTTGGCGGATTCCGCCATTTCCTTGGCCCGGATCAAGGCCTGCTGCACCTGCTGGCGGTCCGTGACATCATCGAAGGCCACGGCCAGCTTGTCGCCGGGCAAGGCAAAGGCGTGGATGCGGAAATAACCCCGGACGCGGTCATCTTCGTAAAAATGGGCTTCAAGATCCAAAGGCACGCCGCTACGCAGGCAATTCACATAGCTTTTCAGCATCGTGCCGTGCGGCCACAGGTCCGTGAAGCGCATGCCCCTGGCCTCTTCCAGGCGCATCCCGATCAGGCGCAGCGCGGCCGGATTGACGCTGTCCAGGATGAGCTGTCCGGGCTCCTCATATTTGTAGATGAAAAGCCCTGAAGGAATGTCCTGAAAGATTTCCTCGGCGGTCTGGGTGATTTCATCATGGCGCTGCCGTTCGATGGCCAGGGCGATCTGCTCGGACACGGCCAGCAGAATGTCCAGATCGTCCCGGGTGTATTGCCTGGGAGTGGCGTAGTTCTGTACGATGAGGGCGCCGATGACCGTGCCGCGCACCTGCAGAGGGACGGCCATCCAGCTGTGCGGGATGGTGCCCACCAGCCGGATTTTTCCCGCCTCGGCCAGAACGCCCATCTCCGTGTCGCTCAGTATGTTGGGGATATTGCCACGCAGGAATTGCAGAGTCAGTCGACGGTTTTCCGGGTCATCGACATCATGGATGCGCGGATCGGCTTCGAGGACATCGGTCATCTCGTCGACCCAGTAGGGAAATTCCAGGGAATGTCTGTCCGTGTTGATGAGCGCGGTGATCAGGTTTCCGGCGTCAATGGCTTCGCCCAGAATCTCGTGCACGGCGCGCATGAGGGCAGCAAAATCCGAGGTCGAGTGGGCGGCGTTGGCGATGCGCAGGCGCATGGAGTGCAGCAGGGCGCTTTTGGTCAGGGTGTCCTGGGCCTTGCGGATCTCCGTGATATCCACGCCCATGCAGGTCACGCCGGTGGTCTCGCCCTGCACATTGATGTCGGTCACGGTGTTCCAGCGGATGAGACGGCGCTGGCCCTCGCGGGTCAGGATCTCCGTGTCCGTGCCGGCAGCTTCCTTCTGTTCGGGCCGGGTGGAGGGGCGCAGCACCTCGCGCATGGTTTCGCGCTGATCATGGGGGACGAAGACATCAAACCAGTCAAGGCCCAGGAGTTCTTCCGGGCTCCATCCCGTCAGTTGGTGCAGGTAGGGATTGGAGAAGATGATCCGGCCGTCCGGGTTCAGGGTCACGGCGATGGAGTTGATGCGCTGCAACAGATTGCGGAAGCGCTGGTCCGATTCGATGAGGGACAGTTCGAACTGCTTGCGCGCGCTGATGTCTTCCATGGTCCCGAGCAGACAGAGCAGTCCGGTCCCT
>CAXNFJ010000325.1:0-3402 GCA_964201165.1 Desulfomicrobium sp. | reverse complement strand
TCATACCTGATTAGTCTGTTTACTCTCAATTTTTTATACGGCCTTTGTTTGGTGACGGTGACCAGGCTGTGATTTTTCCGGAACAGAGGAAGGGTGCTGGGGGGCAAGGCCTCCGGGCGTGGGGGATGCCGGAATTTTCCGGAGTGGATTTCAACAAAGGAATTTTCACATGGAGAAGGGAAGACCAATGCTGCGATGGGTCGGAATCCTGTGCATAAGCATGGCTGTGGCTGGATTCGGTCTGAACGCTCTTGGAGGAAAACAGGAATCGATCGCAAAGAAGCAGATGGGCGCGGATCTCATTTCCATTGATACGCTCAAAAAGTTCGGTGATCTTGATTATCCTGTGGTTCGGTTTGAGCATGACAAGCACACCAAGGCTGTCGAAGGGAAGTGCGAATCCTGCCATACCGTGACCGGCAACAAGGTTGCAGCCAAGTTCAAGCGTTTGGAAGACACGAATGCCAAGGAAATCAAGGCGATTTATCACGACAACTGCATCAAGTGCCATACGGAAACGAGCAAGGCCGGCAAGAAAAGTGGACCTGGCAGCGAACAATGCCGGACCTGTCATGCCGGACCTGCGGAAACTTCCCGCACGCTTATTTCCTTCGATAAATCGCTCCATTTCAGGCATTCGTCCTCAAAGATGGTCCCCCCGGCGGCAGGTCAGAAGGACAATTGTTCCAAGTGCCACACTCAGGACAAGCCTGAGAAGCGCAATCTCGCCTTTGCCGAAAACAAGGATCAGGCCCATGAAAAATGCCTGTCCTGCCACGCGGAAATCGCCAAGGCCAAACAGCCCACGGGGCCTCTCGTTTGCGCTGGATGTCATGACGCGACTGTGCGCGCCGAATTCAAGAAGGTCGCGGATGTGCCCCGCCTTGAAGCCGGCCAGACCGATTTCGCACTGCTCATGGGTCCCGCCAAGGCAGGCACCGAGCCTGCGCGTATCAATGCCGTCCCGTTTAATCACAAGCTGCATGAAGAAAAGAACGGGAACTGTTCGGTCTGTCATCACAATGCTTCGACCAAGGGCGTGATCCCCTGCTCGGAGTGCCATACTTCTCTGGGCAAGGAAGAAGGGGCCTTCATCACGAAGGAGCAGGCACTGCATCGCGTGACCTCGCAAGCCGCTTGCGTGGGCTGCCACGCCCAGGCTCAGACCAAGCCGCAGTGCGCTGGCTGCCATACCTTGATGGGCACAGCGGGCCAGAAGACCGACGCCAGTTGCGCCAAGTGCCACGTGAACATCACGGCCGGCCCCGAACTGACCGAGAACAAAACCGCCAAAGTCAACACCGCGGCCATGGTCATAAATACGCGGGCCAAAGCCGACACCACTTTGAAGATCAATGAACTGCCCGAGTTTGTCGAAATTGGCGTCTTGGCCAACGAGTATCAGGCCAGCAAGATGCCGCATCGCAAGATTGTGCAGAAGATTATGGACGGCATGAAGGATGACGCCATGGCTGCGTATTTCCATTCCAGCCCCAGCGCCGTCTGTTCCGGATGTCACCACAACAGCCCGGCATCCGCCAACCCGCCCAAGTGCGTCAGCTGTCACGGCAAGGTCGCGGATGGGAAGGGCGAGGCCAAGCCTGACCTGAAGACTGCTTATCACCAGCAATGCATTGGTTGTCATAGCGAAATGGGCATCCAGAAGCCGGCAGCCACGGCCTGCGCTGAATGTCATGCCGTAAAGCAATAACCTGCCCGGAAGGTCGCAATAACGAGGAGCTACTATGAAACGCAGAAAATTCATTGGCATGCTGGCTGGCGCAGGAGCCTGTTTGGCGGCGTCAACGGCCACAGCCGGTGGAACACATCATTTTACGGGGTATCCCGAAAGCTTTGGGGTGCTTTTTGACAGCACCAAGTGCATTGGTTGCAGAAAGTGCGAAGCCGCATGCAACAAGGTCAACGAACTGCCCAAACAACCGGTTCCGTTCGACGATCTGACCGTGTTGGACAAAAGACGGCGCACGCACCACGACACATACACCGTGGTCAACAAGTATGACGTCGGGGGGAAGCCCGTTTTCCGCAAGATTCAGTGCAATCATTGTCTGGAACCGGCCTGCGCCTCGGCCTGCTTTGTCGGCGCCTTCGTCAAGGACAAGACCGGTGCCGTCAGCTACGACGCTTCCAAATGCGTTGGCTGCCGCTACTGCATGGTCGCCTGCCCCTTTGAAATTCCGACCTATGAATACCACGATCCGATCACCCCCCGGGTGCGTAAGTGCACTATGTGCCAGTCCAGGGTCGAGGAAGGAAAGCTGCCTGGCTGTGTGGAAGCGTGTCCAAAGGGCGCACTGGTTTTCGGGCGTCGCGAAGATCTTTTGAATATCGCCCGCGAGCGCATCCGCAAGCATCCGACCATGTACATCGACCATATTTATGGTGAACGTGAGATGGGTGGCACAAGCTGGCTTTACGTCTCCGGTGCGCCTTTCGAAAAAATCGGAATGCGCGAGGATCTGGGCATCACACCCGCTCCGGAATTCACTTCCGGCGCCCTGTCGGTTGTTCCGGCCGTCGTGGGACTGTGGCCCGTGTTTTTGACCGGCGCCTACGCCCTGACCAAGCGTCGGGAAAAGATCGCCGAGGAAGAGCAGCATCATGCCGTGGCGGAAGCCGTGGCTGAGGCGCAGGCCGAAGCGGCGAAAAAGGCGAAGGCGGCCATGGACAAGGCGGAACGCGACAAGCAGGCCGCCATTGATCGAGAAGTGAAAAAAGCGCTCAAGGACGCGGAAGAAGCTCGGCTGAAGGCCGAGACTCCCGCTGAACCGAGCGAGCAATAAGGAGGAGTGTTGATGTCTCACCACACCACACCAAACAAGACATTCTGGACTCCGGCGAATATCATTACTGCCGTCATCCTGGTCATTGGCCTGGTTTTGACCGCAAAGCGCTTCACCATGGGCATCGGCTCGGTGACCAATCTCACCGATGACAACCCCTGGGGCATCTGGATTGGGTTCGACCTGCTCTGCGGTGTCGCCCTGGCGGCCGGCGGATACACGACCTCTGCCGCCGTGTACCTCTTCGGCATGAAGAAATACCATTCCGCGGTGCGCCCGGCCATCACCACGGCATTCCTGGGCTACGCGTTCGTCGTCTTTGCCCTGCTCTACGACCTGGGCCGGTACTACCGCTTGCCCTATCCTCTGACCATCTATCCCGGCCCCACCTCCTTTCTCTTTGAGGTAGGTCTGTGTGTGGCCCTGTACCTGACCGTTTTGGCCGTCGAATTCTCGCCCGCGATCTGGGAAACCCTGCGCTGGAAGAAATTGCGCTTCTGGGCGCACAGCCTGACCCTGGTGCTGACCATCTTCGGCGTCGTGCTTTCGACCCTGCACCAGTCATCCCTGGGCGGGCTGTACATGATCGCTCCGTCCA
>CAXNFJ010000324.1:0-3405 GCA_964201165.1 Desulfomicrobium sp. | reverse complement strand
GCGTCCGAATACGAGGGAAATGAGCTAAATAGCCCCAAGCAGGGCACTCAAAAGGACGAGCAGAAATATATTTTTGTTTAATCACAACTACGAACAGCAATGTTTGTATGGCTACTTTGAAAAAACGCTTTGATCAGCGTGTCCCTAGGAGGAAACCATGGGCAGAACACTGAAATTCGACATCTTCCGCTACAATCCCGAGGAACCGGCCACCCAGCCGCGCATGCAGGCCTTCACGCTGGACGAAACCGAAAACATGACCCTCTTCATCGCGCTCAACCGTCTGCGCGAGGAACAGGACCCGGGCCTGATCTTCGACTTCTGCTGCCGCGCCGGCATCTGCGGCTCCTGCGGCATGGTCGTCAACGGCCGCCCCCGTCTGGCCTGCCAGACCAAGACCAAGGACCTGCCGGAAACCATCACCCTCCTGCCCCTGCCCGTCTTCAAGCTCATCGGCGACCTGTCGGTGGACACGGGCGTATGGTTCCGCGAAATGTACCAGAAGACCGAGTCCTGGATTCACACCACCAAGGTATTTGATCATACCAAGGAAGAGGAGCGCATGGACAACGCCGTGGCCGAGCAGATCTACGAGCTCGAACGCTGCGTGGAATGCGGCTGCTGCATCGCGGCCTGCGGCACAGCCCGCATGCGTGACGACTTCCTGGGCGCGGCGGCCCTGAACCGTGTCGCCCGCTTTGTCGTCGATCCGCGCGATCAGCGCACGGACAAGCAGTACTTCGACATCATCGGCAACGATTACGGCATCTTCGGCTGCATGGGCCTGCTGGCCTGCGAAGATGTCTGCCCCAAGAATCTGCCGCTGCAGAATCAGCTCGGCTTCCTGCGGCGCAAAATGGGCATCACGGCCATCAAACAGTTTCTCGGGAAATAAATCATGCGGACACTGCGCGCCAAACACGTCATCGATGCCGTCGCCACCATGTGCGTGGACTCCAACCGCTACCTGCCCAAGGATGTGCGCAAGCGCTTCGCCGAGTGCGCGGCCAGGGAGGAATCCCCGGCGGCACGAGAAGTTTTCCGTCAATTGACCGAAAACTATGAGCTGGCCGAACAGACGGGCCTGCCCCTGTGCCAAGACACGGGGCTGGCCGTCTTCGTCGTGGAGCTGGGCGAGGATTTGCGCATCGAAGGGATGAACATCCGCGAGGCCATAAACGAAGGCGTGCGCAAGGGCTATGCCGACGGCTTCCTGCGCAAGTCCGCCTGCGACCCCCTGACCCGCGCCAACACGAAGGACAATACCCCGGCCATCATCCATTTCGACATCGTGCCCAGAGATGGGCTCAGGATTGCCTTCATGGCCAAGGGCGGAGGCAGCGAGAACATGTCCCGCGTGACCATGCTCGCCCCGGCCCAGGGCTGGGCCGGGATCAAGAAATTCGTCATCGAACGCGTGGCCGAGGCCGGTCCCAACCCCTGCCCGCCGACCATCGTCGGCATCGGCGTCGGCGGGACCTTCGACTATGCGCCCATCCTGGCCAAAAAAGCCCTGCTCAGGAAACTGGGTGACGTGAACCCGGACCCGAAGCTCGCGGCCATGGAGGACGAACTCCTCGAAGCTCTGAACAGGCTCGGCATCGGCCCCATGGGCCTGGGCGGCAAGACCACGTGCCTGGGCGTCAAGATCGCCATGAGCCCCTGCCACATCGCGAGCCTGCCCCTGGCCGTGAATATCCAGTGTCATTCCTCCAGACACCAGGAGGTGGAACTCTAATGGCAGAATATGCGCTGAGCACCCCCCTTACCGACACCGATATCGCCCCGCTCAAGGCCGGAGACGTGGTCAGGCTGACGGGCACCATCTATACGGCCCGCGATGCGGCCCACAAGCGCCTCATGGACCTCCTTGACAAGGGGGAGCCCCTGCCCTTCGACCTCAAGGGCTCGGTCATCTATTATGTGGGGCCGAGCCCCGCGCCTCCCGGCCGACCCATCGGCGCGGCCGGCCCGACAACCAGCTACCGTATGGACACCTACGCCCCGCGCCTGCATTCCCTGGGCTGCAAGGCCTCGGTGGGCAAGGGCAAAAGGAGTGACGCGGTCAAGCAGGCCCTCTCGGACCACACGGCCGTGTATTTCGGCGCCACGGGCGGAGCCGGGGCGCTACTGTCCAAATGCATCACGGCGGCCAAGGTCATCGCCTTCGACGAGCTTGGGCCAGAGGCCATCCGCGAACTGTCGGTGATAGACTTCCCCTTGCTGGTCATCAACGATTCCCATGGCGGAGAATTGTACGTGCAGCCGGACCGGAAGGCGGCTGGGCTGGAGTAGTACGCTGGGAGATGCGGGGCACCGCCCCGCGCCCCGCAAGGGGCTCGGCCCCTTGACCCGGTTGGAGGGAGGATAGCGAAAGGCATGGATCCCCGCCTCCGCGGGGATGACATCGGGGTTGCGCAAAAGCCGCCTGCAAGGGCGTCCTGACATTATGACTCCGGCCTCCCGCCATGCCACCGCGTCATTCCCGCGCAGGCGGGAATCCATCTTCATTCTTGGTAAAAAACCCACCGTAAAAAAGCGGTATTGGAGGACTACATGGCCCTTTTCACTCCCCAGGAAGCCCTGGATTATCATTCCGAGGTCCGTCCCGGTAAAATCGAGGTCGTACCGATCAAACCCTATTCCACCCAGAAACATCTGACCATGGCCTACAGCCCGGGCGTGGCCGAATCCTGCCTGGCCATCGCCAAAGACCCGGACCTGACCTACAAGTACACGGGCCGTGGCAACCTCGTCGCCGTCGTGTCCAACGGTACGGCCGTGCTGGGCCTTGGCAACATCGGCGCCTACGCGGGCAAGCCGGTCATGGAGGGCAAGGGGCTCCTCTTCAAGCTTTTCGCGGACGTGGATGTTTACGACATCAACCTCGACGTGACCGATCCGGACAAGCTCTGCGAGATCGTCAAGGCCATGGAACCGACGTTCGGCGGCATCAACCTTGAAGACATCAAGGCCCCGGAATGCTTCTACATTGAGGAAAAACTCAAAAAAGAAATGAATATCCCGGTCTTCCATGACGACCAGCACGGCACGGCCATTCTCTCCGCCGCCGGACTGATCAACGCCCTGGAGATCTCGGGCAAAAAAATCGAAGAACTGCGCATTGTCGTCTCCGGCGCGGGCGCGGCGGCCATTTCCTGCACCCGCCTGTATGTGGCCCTGGGCGTAAAGCTCGAAAACGTGGCCATGTTCGACTCTCGCGGCCACATGCACACCGGCCGCACGGACCTGAACGCGCAAAAACGCGAGTTCGCCACGGAAAAAGCCTACGGTTCACTGGCCGAAGCCATGGTCGGCGCGGACATGTTCCTGGGCCTGTCCAAGGCGGGCGTGGTCAACCAGGACATGGTCAGGAGCATGGGCAAGAACCCGATCATCTTCGCC
>CAXNFJ010000323.1:0-3428 GCA_964201165.1 Desulfomicrobium sp. | reverse complement strand
CCGGACCGGCAGCTCGCGTCTGGACGGGGGTGTCATTGGCACCGGTGAACAACATGTCCAAATCGATGTCGTCCTCGTCCTTTCGCACGGGCTTGGGGGTGGATTCCGCATCACGCAGGAGATCATCGAGTTCCTGGTCCAGGCTTTTGGCATCAACCGCTTTGCCCATGGCAAAGTCGTCGAAATCCTTCTCCAAGGCTATTCCTTCTTCCACAATGTCCGTCAGTTCAATGATGTCGTCCGTAGGCTGGGTGCGAGTGGTCATGGCGTGATCCTTTCTTGGCGTTGGGGGCATCGGACATCTTTAGCAAGAAGCCGGTGCAAGGGCAATGCAAGGTGCGGGCTATCTGATTTCCTGACGAAAAAAAAGCCCCCACGCAGTACCCTGCGGGGGGGCAAACCAAAGGCCGGCCTATGCTTGTGCTGATGCGAAATCTTTAGCGCGGTGCGCTATTTGGTGTGACACTTGCCACAGGCGGTGGGGCCGGTGGGCTTGTTTTCCTTCTTCAGAGCCTTGTGGCAGTCCATGCACTGGGTATGGAAAGCGTTTTCCACCAGCTTGACTTCCTTGGCATTTTCCTTGCCTCGTGCTTCCAGGGAATCATGGCAGCCGGCATCGGTGCATTTCTTGATCTTGCCGCCGTCCTTATCCATGGTGTGGTGACATTCCGCGCACTTGGCGGCGGCATGCTTGGAGTGCGCGAAGGGCACAGACTTCTGCAGCGCGCCGGGCTTGCCGTCTTTTTCCTTGACCTTCATGCCCTCGGGGGCCTTGATCACATAGTCATCCTTGGGGGCATCTGCAGCGCAAAGGATCGGAGCGGCGACCAGGGACAGGAAAGCCGCGCAGATCAGGCTGATCAACAATTTTTTTTTCATCCTCTTTCTACCTCCAGAAAGAAACGTTACAAAAAGCACAAGCTAGGACGTATATATCGACGGTCTTGGTCTTCAGTCAAGGATAGCAGGAAAAAGGCTCAAGGGTCAAAAGCGAACTTTGCGCGCGGCATCAAGAGTGCGTTCCAGATCCTGGTCCGAATGGGCGAAGGATGTGAAGGAGCACTCGAATGCGGAAGGTGCAAGATAGATGCCCTGCTCGCGCATCTGCTGGTAGAAGGTCACGAAGAGGCGGCTGTCGGCGGTCTGGGCCGATGGGAAGTCGGTGACCGGAGTCTTGGTGAAGAAAAGGGTGAATATGGATGCGATGTGGTTGCGCGTCACAGGCACGCCCTTGCTGTGCAAAATGTTCTCGAGTTCCCGCGAAAAGGAATCGGTGCGCGCGGCAAGACCGGCATAATCCTTCTGGCGCAATGCGCCGAGGGTTGCCAGACCTGCGGCCATGGCCAAGGGATTCCCCGAAAGGGTTCCCGCCTGGTATACGTTTCCGCTGGGGGCGATGTGGCTCATGATTTCGCGCTTGCCGCCGTAGGCGCCGACGGGCAGGCCGCCGCCGATGATCTTGCCCAGGCAGGTCAGGTCCGGATCAATGCCGAAGGCCGCCTGCGCTCCGCCGAAGCTGACCCGAAAGCCGGTGATGACTTCGTCGAAAATGAGCAGCGCTCCGTACTTGCGGGTCAGTTCACGCAGGCCTTCCAGGAAACCGGGCGCAGGCAAGACCAAGCCCATGTTGCCGGCCACTGGTTCGACAATGACCGCCGCGATATCCTGCCCCTGTTTTTCAAACAGGGCCTTGACCGCGTCCAGGTCGTTGTAGTGCGCGAGGAGGGTGTGCTTGACCACGTCCTGCGGCACTCCGGGCGTGCCGGGGATGGACTGGGTGGCTAGGCCCGAACCGGCGCTGGCCAGAAAGGCGTCGGAATGCCCATGGTAGCCGCCGTGAAATTTTATCACACCGTCGCGACCCGTGTAGCCACGGGCCAGGCGCAGGGCGCTCATGGTCGCCTCGGTCCCGGAGCTGACCATGCGCACCATATCAATGCCCGGGACGGCATCGACCACTGCCTGGGCCAGCTCGACCTCAAGCCTGCAGGGAGCGCCGAAGCTCGTCCCTTTGGCGGCGGTGGCGGCGATGGCCGCGCCCACTTCAGGATGGTTGTGCCCGAGGAGCATGGGGCCCCAGGACATGACGTAGTCGATGAATTCCGCTCCGTCCTCGGTCAAAAGCCTGCTGCCTTTGGCGGAAGCGATAAAGAGCGGATCGCAGTTGACGCTTTTACAGGCTCTCACCGGGCTGTTCACGCCTCCGGGGATGAGCGTGCCCGCTTTCTTGAAAAGTTCCTGGGATATGGTCATGTCGTGTCTCCGAAAATGCGCTAAAAATATTCCATGGATGTCTTCTTCAACTCTTTGATGCTGAAGAGCATTTCGTATTGGGTCACGCCGGTTTGCTCCATGAGTTCCCGAACCACCTGCATGCAATCCTCGCGGCTTTTGCCGTGGATCATGGTGTACATGTCGTAGGGCCAGTCCATGCAGCTGGGGCGCAAGTAGCAGTGGGAAATTTCCGGGCGCTTGGCCATGCTGCGGCCCACCTCGTCGGGGTCAAACCCTTCTTCGATGTACCAGGCGACCATGGCGTTGAAGCTGTAGCCGGCCTGTTGATGGCGCAGAGTGGCTCCGAAACGGCGAATCTGTCCCCCGCTTTTGAGCCTTTTAAGCAGCGTCAGCACCTCATCCTCTGTGCTGCCGGCCGACCGGGCGATATCCGCATAGGGGGTTGCGCTGTCGGGCAGAGTGTCCTGGACGATGCGCAAGATGTCGTGTTCGGTTTGGGTAAAGTGCACGTGTTTTTCCTCGAGGAGCCGGAAATTCCGGGAGTTGTTTCGAGGTCGGTCCTTACCTGTTTCGGTATATGCTGGCAATAGGACCCTTTACAGAACGGAATGCATCTTTGATAGTGTCCGCTTCGGTTGTCCGTAGAGCTCTCATGGAGGTTGCGCGTGAAGATTTCTATACTTGGTGGAGGGAGCTGGGGCACGGCGCTGGCGCATGTGCTGGCGCACAAGGGCGAGAACGCCTGGCTGTGGGCCCGGCGGAAGGAGATCGCCCGGGAGATCGACGAGGCGGGAACCAATACCCGCTATCTGCCTGGACTTGCCTTGAGCCGGAGTTTGCGGGCCAGCGCGGACCTGTCCCTGGTGTTGCGGGATGCCGCGTGCATAGTCCTGGCCGTGCCTTGCCAGCATCTGGCAGTTTTTTTGCGGGAACATCGCGCTCTTTTTCCGGCGCGGCCGGGCATTGTCTGCGCCAGTAAGGGCGTGGAGTTGGGCACGTTTCGCACCATGGGGCAGGTGGTGAGCGATGAGCTTGCGGGGCTTGGGCCACGCTACGCCGCCCTGTCGGGCCCGTCCTTTGCCTCGGAGGTGGTTGCGGGCATGCCCACTGCCGTGGCGCTCGGCTGCGCGGACCCTGAACTGGCCGATGCGGTGCAGGCCCTTTTTTCTACGGAGTCCTTCCGCGTTTACGTC
>CAXNFJ010000322.1:0-3435 GCA_964201165.1 Desulfomicrobium sp. | reverse complement strand
TAAAAAGCCACTGTCGGCACGGCCCGCTCCGACACGTTCTCCAACTCGAAAAACTCCGCCTTCACGAACCCGAAGCGCCCGGCGACCAGGTTGGACGGAAAGGATTCCACGGCGATGTTCAGGTTGCGGACCGCGCCGTTGTAGTAGCGCCGAGCCAACTGAATCTGCTCCTCGATCTCACCGAGGGAGGCCTGCAGCTGGGCGAAATTCGCATTGGCTTTGAGGTCCGGATAGTTTTCGGCCAGAGCGAAGAGCTTGCCGAGGGCCGCGCCCAGGAGCCCCTGGGCCTGGGCCGTCTCGCCCACGCCGTGCGCGTTCTGGGCCAGCCCCCGCAGGCGGATCACCTCCTCCAGGGTGCCCTTTTCGTGGACGGCATAGCCCTTGACCGTGGAGACGAGGTTCGGAATCAGGTCCGTGCGCCGTTTGAGCTGCACGTCGATCCCGCTCCAGGCCTCCTCCACCATACTGCGCACCCGCACCAGACCATTGTAGAGCAGGATGACCCACAGCAGAATGCCGACAACCGGAACAAGCACCACAAGCAAACCGATCATAATCCCTCCAGGGCAAAATGTATGTGCCCATCCTGTAGAGCAAACCCCTGTCGTTGAAAAGCAAAGCCTTGCTTTTTGGGCCGGTCCTTGCCAGATGATGGGAACCGAAACTCCCTTCACCACGCGCAAGAGGTTCCCATGTCCACCGCCAAAAACGTGATCATCGTGTTGCTTGTTCTTGTTGTCGCCGGTCAGGCCTGGTTGCTGAAAGATCGGTATCTGGCCACACGGACGGACGGGCTGGCCTTGAGCGCGGTCAGCCTGGACAGCGCCATGCGCACCACCCTGGCCGTGGAATTCGACCAGGCCGTGCCGGCGTCCGCGCGCGAGCAGGCCGCCCCGGCCGGCATCGAGCCCAAGGCCGCCGGACAATGGGTCTGGGCCAATCCATACACGCTCAAATTCCTGGCCGAGACGCCCCTGCCGCTCGACATGCAGTACACCTTGACCCTGAGCCCCGAGGTCTTCCCGGACACGACCTTTCGCGGTGAGCGGAGCGTGATCTTCCGCACCGGCAGTTTTGCCGTGCAGGAACTGACTCTGAACGAACTGGCCTCGGACGCCGGGCCGACCATGGTTGAACTGGAAGGCCGCATTGTCTTCAACGCTCCCGTGGACCCGCAAAAACTCCTCCCGGCCCTGCAACTGGCCGAAAGCAACGGGACCTTGGTGGAGCTCTCGCTGCAGACCGGGTGGCGGTCCACCACCTTCGGCTTCCGCAGCGCGCCCATCCGCAAGGACAAGGTCGGCCGCACCCTGACTTTGCGCCTGGCCCCAAGCCTGACCGTGGCCGACAAGACCCTCTCCCTTGGCCAGGAATTCCGCCGGGACATCGAGCTGCGCCTGGATCCGCTGCTGCGCGTCGTCAACGTCAGCCCCCAGGCGGACAAGGACCAGTCGGGCATCCAGCTTGATTTCTCCGCACCGGTCAACGCCGCCGCGCTCCGGGAGCACCTGCGACTGGAACCCGAAGCGCACGTGGCGGTCTCGACCCACGGCAAGACCGCCACCCTGACCGGCAAATTCGAGCCCGGCCGCACCTACACCATTCGCTTTTCCCCGGGCCTGTCGGCCGAGGACGGCGCCGTGCTCGACGCCCCTTTTGAAAACAGCCTGCGCATGCCCGATCTGCCCCCGAGCGTGGATTTCGCGGCCACGGGCATGTTCCTGCCCCGCCAGGGCGAGGGCCTCCTTGGCGTCGAGTACGTCAACGCCGACACCCTGGAGCTGACCGTCAGCCGGATCTTTCCCAACAATCTGAGCGCGCTGTTTCAGGACTACGGCTATTCTATCTTCGAGGGAGGCTTTGCCGGGGACTCCGTGCCCTATCACCTCGGCAGCGAAATTCACCGCGAGACGTTCGCCGTTTCCACGGCGCCGAACAGCGTCCAGGAGCGGACCCTGTCCCTGTCCGAACTCATCCCGGACCAGCGGCCCGGCCTGTACAAGCTCGGCCTGAACCTGCCCTCGGACTATCGCGGCGCCACTCGCTGGGTCTTGCGCACGGACATCGGCCTGGTGGCCAAGCAGGAAAGCACGGGTTTTCTGGTCTGGTCCAATTCCATCCAAAGCCTGCAGGCAAAGGGTGGCGTCGAGTTGCAACTCCTGAGCGTCAAGAATCAGCTCCTGGGCACGGCCCGCACCGACGCGTCCGGCCTGGCCCGCATCCCCTGGCAGGGCGGAAATGACGAGTTGGGCGCGCCGGCCATGATCCTGGCCACGTCAGGCGACGACTTCAGCTTCATCTTTCTGGACCGCTTCCGCATCGACACCACAGGCCTGGACGTGAGCGGGACATCCTTGAGCGCGGCCGGGCTGCAGGCCTACATCTACGGCAAGCGCGACATCTACCGCCCCGGCGAGACCCTGGACGGGGCGATGCTGGTCCGCGACGGCCGCATCGGCACCCCGCCCGACCTGCCCGTGACCCTGGAGCAGCGCGATCCCGAGGGCCGCATCCTGCGCACCCTGAACCTCCCCCTGGACCGGGGCATGGCGGGTTTCAGCCTCGACATCCCGGACTGGTCCCTGACCGGGCATTACCTGCTGCAGGCCATGAGCGGCGGGCAGGTCATCGGCTCGTACACCTATCAGGTCGAGGAGTTCGTCCCGGACCGCATCAGCGTGGAGATCGGGGGCACCCCGCCCCTGGCCGGGACCGGGCAGAGTCTGCCTTTCGACGTGGCCTCGCGCTATCTGTTCGGCCCGCCCGCAGCAAACCTGGCCGTGACCGCCAAGGCCAGACTCCTCGGCGCCGATTTTGCGCCCAAGGGGTACGAGGCCTACAGCTTCGGAGATTCGAGCAGGAGCTTTGAACCCATGCCCCTCCTGGCCACCGAGGCCAAGCTCGACGCCGCGGGCCGGGCCAGCTTCAGCGTGGACATCCCCCAGGGCCTGACCCCACCCCTGGCGCTGACCGCCGAACTGACCAGCCGGGTGCGCGAACAGGGCGGCCGGGGCGTGACCGCCCGCAAACGCATCCCCGTCCATGCCTACACCCTCTACCCCGGCATCAAGCGGCCGGAATCCTTTGAACTGGAACCGCGCAAAACAGCGGTCTTCGAATTTGTGACCGTCACCCCGGAAGGCAACCAGACCGGTCATCCGGAGCTGGTCGCCACCCTGTTACAGGATGAGTGGCAGACGGTCATGCGTAGAACGGAATCAGGCTTCAGCTACGAATCCGTGCGCAGCCCGGTGGAAATTTCCACCCAGCGCGTGACGCCGGGCACTGGCGCGGGCTCCTTTTCCGTCACACCCGCGGACTACGGCTCCTACCGCGTGCGCCTGACCGACCCGCAGGGCGGCGCCACTTCGGAAGTTGAATTCTACTGCGGCGGATGGGGCTACTCGCCTTGGGCGGTCAAGAATCCGGCCCGAT
>CAXNFJ010000321.1:0-3471 GCA_964201165.1 Desulfomicrobium sp. | reverse complement strand
CGCGCACGGGCAACCCCATGCCGCGCATCGCCGAGACGCCCTGCGGCATGCTCAACGCCATCGGCCTGCAGAACGTGGGCGTGGAAAAATTCCTGCAGGAAAAGCTGCCATATATCCCGGCCGGGGCCACGCTCATCGCCAATCTTTATGCCCAGACCGCCGAGGATTTCGGAGAGCTGGCCGGCATCTTTTCCGCTGTGGACAGGATCGCTGCCCTGGAAGTGAACATTTCCTGTCCCAACGTACGCGAGGGCGGGGTGCAGTTCGGCCAGGATCCGCACATGGCCGCCCAGGTCGTCGCGGCGGTCAAGACGCGGGCCGGGGCCAAACCTGTCATCGTCAAACTGAGCCCCAACGTGACCGACGTGACGGTCATCGCGCGCGCGGCCGTGGACGCGGGCGCGGACATGATCTCCCTGATCAATACCCTTGCGGGCATGGCCGTGGACATTCGTTCGCGCAAGAGCCGGCTGGCCAACGTGGTCGGCGGCTTGAGCGGTCCGGCGATCAAGCCCGTGGCCCTGCGCATGGTGCATCAGGTCGTCAGGGCCGTGTCCGTGCCGGTCATCGGCATGGGCGGAATCACCTGCGCCGAGGACGTGCTTGAATTCATCCTGGTCGGCGCCCATGCCGTGCAGATCGGAACCTACAATTTCATGCGCCCGGATAATGCCTTCCGGCTGGTGGAGGATGTGCGGATCTTGGCCGAATCCATGGGCATCGGGTCCTGGGATGCGTACCGTGGAACGCTTGTCTAGGAGGGGGGATGATCAAACGATTCTGCGACATCTGCGGGGTGGAGATCCAGGGGCTCAAGGACGGGATCTACGAGGAACGCTACACCCTGGTCATTGACGATCCGATCAACCTGACCCGTCTGGGCGGGCAGCTCGGGAAAATGAATCCCGTCATCGAGATGAAACTCCAGAACAGCAACAACACGGACATCTGCCGCGAATGTCTGGAAAAGATTCTGATCAAGGAGTTCCATCGCCGGATCAAGGAGAAGGAATAGGATCGACAGAAAAAACGTCCCCCTTTGGAACGCCTTATTCCGCCTGCACCGCACGGGCTTAGACCTACTTCAGAAAGCAGCTTTTGAGCACCAGGGCCTTTGACCTTGTCCGTATTGCACTCAATGACGTCCTCGTCTTTCGAAAGGCGGATGTTCTAGATGACCGTTCCTCGCTTTAGTGTCACGGAAGATCCCGTTGCCTACGGCAGGAGCGCGTCGCCTCGCACAGTCAGTTCTTGCGCAGAATCGCGCCGTAAAAAAATTCCCCGAGTCCATCGTCCGGATCGCTCCGGGCCTGCCGCAGACATCTGAACTTCGGATGCTCACGGACAAAACTTTCGATTTGAAGTTCGTTTTCCTCGGCGTTCAGCGTGCAGGTCACGTAGATCAGGGCTCCGCCGGATGGCAGCATCTCTGCCGCATTCCTCAAAATTTCGCCCTGCAGCGCGACGAGTCCGGCACAATCCGCCGGGGTTCGTTTCCATTTGATGTCCGGCCGCCGGGAAAGTACGCCCAGTCCCGAGCAGGGCACATCAAGGAAGATGCCGCGCGGAGGCTGGCGCAAGGGATAGGGCCCCTGGGCCGGAGCCCGGAATATGGGCACATCGAATCCCAGGCGCAGGCCTTCGGATTTTAATTGCCTCATGCGAAAAACGTTGATGTCCGAAGCCCAGACGGTCTTGCCCAGCTCCGAGAGCAGATAGGTTTTTCCGCCGCGTCCGGCGCAGGCATCGAGCACGGGTTCGGGCCAATGGTCCGCGCCGAGGGCGTCCATGATCTTTTGGGCGGCGAGGCTTTGGCGGGTCGCCGACCCCTCGGCGATGGCGTCGGTCAGGAAATCGGGCCATTCGGTCAGGGCGAATCCCCATTCCGATTTCGCGTGGCTGCGCGGTTCCAAAGCTTGTCGCAGTGTTTCGCCGTGAGCATGCGTGCGGTTGACGCGCACGCCCAGGGGTGGGGCCTGCAGGGTCGCCTGCAGGAAGGCCTGGGTGTGCTCCTTGCCGTAACTCTGGAGCCACATCTGGGCCAGCCAGAGGGGGCAGGAATACCATGCCGCCAGGAATTGGGCCTGACCCGCGGTCTTGGTTTGAAAGTATTCCGGGTGGTACACGGCGCGGCCCAGGCGGACGAGGTTGCGCAGCACCCCGTTGGCCACGCGGCTCATGGTCGGATCAAGGCGTTCGCGGACCAGGGACACGGCCCAATCCAGGGTGGCGTAGTCGGGGATGCGGGACAGGAAAAGCAGTTCGTAGGCGGCCACGCCCAGGATGCGCTTCAAGACGGGCGAGGTCTGAAGCGGGTTTCTGAGCAACTGCCCCAGCAGAAAATCTATGCGTCCGCGCATGCGCAGGTAGCCATACGCCAGTTCCGTGGCCAGTCCCTTGTCCGGGCCGTTCGGGACCACGGAGAGCACCTCGTCCACGGCGGCCTGCAGATCCTGGCCGTGATCCAGGGCGCGGCGCAGGATATCCAGGGCCAGGCGCCGGGCCAGTGGCGTGCTCATGCCAGGAACTCGTTGATGGCCCACTCGACTTTGTCCAAAGCCACATCGGTATCCAGGCAGGGGCCAAAGGGGCGGGAGTTCAGGATGCCATAAACGGGTAGCGGATGGGTGTCCTGAATGCCGCTGGCCAGATCGCGCTCGCAGGCCACGGCGATGATCAGGCCTGGGCGGTGCTGGACCACGATGCGCCGGGCGATGGTTCCGCCCGTGGCCACGGCCAGCTTGATTCCGTATTTGTCGCGCAGATCCAAGAGACCGGCCAGGGCGCACTTCCCGCATCGCTTGCAGTTGTCGATGTCGTACGTCAACCGGTATTCGCAGCGGCTGTTCTGGATGCAATGCGGCATGAGCAGCAGGATCTTGCCCGGCGGATAGCGGTGCCCTTCACCTTTGACCAGCTCGTTGTTGACCTTGATGAAGGAGGCCCGCACCGTCTGCTTCGGGATGCCCACCACGCGGCCCAAAAGGGTCATGAGCGGCAGGAAGAGCTTGACCGTGATGCCGCGCAGGCGTTTGGCGAAGAGCACGGGGCGGCCGAGCAGGATGTTCAGCACCAGGGCCAGGGCGGCCCAGCCGATGGCCAGGATGAGCGTGAGTGTGATGAAGCCGCAAATCCAGGGCGCGGCGGGATGAATGGTGGTCAGGCCGACGAAGGGGATGAACCACAGCAGCGCCAGGAAGAGGCAAATGAGAACCGAGGACCCGGTGATGAGGCCGATGAAGACGCGCTTGCGGGTCTTGAACGAATCCCGGATTTCCTGTTCCAGGGGGCTTTTGCCCGGTTTCATGCTCCTGGGGCGGGCCATGGAATTTACGCGCCCGGGCAGGACGGTTCGGATTTGAGCAGATGTTCGCCGGAGCAGCGGCTCAGATATCCGCAATAGAACTCTCGGCCGCCCAGGGCCTTGCTCCCGGCGGGCTTGATGATCGGCACGGCATACAACCGGTCCGC
>CAXNFJ010000320.1:0-3477 GCA_964201165.1 Desulfomicrobium sp. | reverse complement strand
TTCACGGAGATTCTGCTCTTCGGCGCGCTCTTTCTGCTCTACGCGGTCTTCCTGAACCGCTATCCGCTGGAGTTTCACGAGGGCGGACTGCAACTCAGCCGTATCTTCGGGACCATCAACACTGTCGTGCTCATCACCTCCAGCTTCACCGTGGCCTTGGCCATTTCTGCCCTGCAGCAGGGTCGAAAGGCTCTTTCCCTCGGACTGCTGGCCGCGACCATCGTCCTGGCCGGGGTGTTCTTGGTCAACAAATTCTTCGAATGGTCGGCCAAGATCGGCCACGGCATCTATCCGGGTTCGCCGGAAATGGTCGACGGGCCGGGCGGAACGAACATCTTCTTCGGCCTGTATTATCTCATGACCGGGGCCCATGGGCTGCACGTGGTCATCGGCGCGGCCATCCTGGGCTTCTGCATGCTGCGCATCTGGCAGGGCAAGGTTACCGCCGAAGACTTCGGGCTGCTTGAAAACGGCGGCCTGTATTGGCATTTGGTCGACCTGATCTGGATATTCCTTTTCCCACTTTTTTACCTGATCAGCTGATATGACACACAAACACATCATGCCCTTTGCCCTGCTCGCCAAGATCTGGTTGATCCTGTTGACCTTGACCGGGGTTACCGTAGGCATCGCCGCTTTCGATTTCGGATATCTGAACGTCCTGGCGGCCATGACCGTGGCCTCGGCCAAGGCTCTGCTGGTCATCCTTTTCTTCATGCATCTCAAATATGAGAATCGCACCCTCGGGGCCTTTCTGCTGCTGGTCTTCGTCCTCCTGGCCATCTTCATCGGCTTCACCTTTTTTGATGTGGCCTGGCGGCCGGAGGCGTCCTCATGAGCGCGTCCATCACCCAGGTCGCGGAGCAGGTGGATCAGACCTTTTTGATCATTTTCGGCATTTCGGCGGCGATCCTGATCTTCATCACCCTGCTCATGGTCTGGTTCGTGGTCCGCTATCACCACACAAGGCACCCCAAGGCGGCGGACATTCGCGGCAATGTCGCTGTCGAGATCATCTGGACGATCATTCCCACCCTCCTGGTCATGGGCATGTTTTATTACGGCTGGAGCAGCTTCAAGGCCCTGCGCTCCGTCCCGGCGAACGCGATGCAGGTCTCGGTCACGGCGCGGATGTGGTCCTGGGTCTTTGAATACGAGAACGGCAAGCGCGCCAGCGTCCTGAAAGTGCCGCTGGAGCGTGCCGTGCAACTCAACATGACTTCCCTTGACGTTATCCACAGCTTTTTCGTGCCCGCCTTCCGTATCAAGATCGACACCGTGCCCGGAATGAAGACCTACGCCTGGTTCCAGGCCCAGCGTGAGGGCACGTATGACATCCTGTGCGCCGAATACTGCGGTCTGCGTCACTCCAACATGCTCTCCACCGTGGAGGTCATGAGTGCGGAGGATTTTGCGAAATGGTATGAAAGTTCGGATGCGGGAGACAAGGCGGCCGTCGGGCTCCTGGAGTCGTACGGCTGCGTGAGTTGTCATTCCCTGGATGGGACGGACGGAGCCGGGCCGACGCTGCAAGGCATTTACGGCAAGGAACGCACCGTGACCGACGCGAACGGCACCCGGCAAATCATGGGGGACGAGGCGTATCTGCGCCGGGCCATCCTGGAGCCGGAAGTGGAAATGGTCGAGGGCTACGAGGGCATGCCATCCTACAAGGAGGAAATGCCCGACCAGGACCTGGACGTGATCATCCGGTATCTGACCGGCGGGGCCATGCGGGATCTGGACAGGGGACGGCAGCTGATGGAGAGCGAAGGCTGCCTGAGCTGCCATTCCACGGACGGTTCCGAGATCGCCGGCCCGACGTTCCAAAACATTGTCGGCCGCAAGGTGAAGCTCAAGGACGGGACAGAGCTGACGGTCGATGATGTGTATCTCAAGGAGGCCATCCGTGACCCTGAAAAGCGCATGGTCGATGGCTTCGATCCGATCATGCCGCCCTACGGTCATCTGTCCGAGCAGGATGTGCAGGCCATGATCGACTACATGCATACCCTGGGCGACGGTCATGAATAAGAGCTGGGTGTCGATGCTGCGGCCCGGCGTCTCCCTGGCCGTGGGGCTCTCGGCTTTGGCGGGCTACGTGCTGGCCACGGGGGGTTCGCAGGGCGGCGCACCGCTTTTTGCCGGAACCTGTGCCTTGAGCGGGGCCGTTTCGGTTCTCAATCAGATGCAGGAGCGGGACCGTGACGCCCTCATGGAGCGGACCAAAAACCGTCCCTTGGCCAGTGGCGAAATGAGCGTAGGGCAAGGAAGCCTGCTCTTTTCGCTGCTCCTGGTCCTGTCCGGCCTGTGCCTGTGGCCTCTGCTGGGCTGGAGAGTTCTCACCGTTGTGCTGGTGGTGCTCGGCCTCTACAACGGCCTCTACACGCGCATGAAACCCTGCACGGGCTGGGCCATGATCCCGGGCGCCGCCTGCGGCGCCTTGCCGTTCTGGATCGGCTGGCTGGCTGGCGGCGGGGCGCTCCTGGCCGCTCAGCCCATCTATTTCTTCGCCCTCTACTTCGTCTGGCAAATGCCTCATTTCTGGATGCTGGCCGAAAGCAACGCCGCAGATTACGCGGCAGCTGGCTTTCCTGTCCCGGCCAACTCATTTTCCGGCTTCTCCCGGCAGGCCGTCCCCAGGCTCTGGGCCCTGGCCCTGGCCACCCTCGGCGGCATGGCCCCGCTCTTCGGACTGGCGCAGCATCCCGGTCAGGCGTATGCCCTGGCCACGGTCTGCCCGGCCTACGCCTTCATGGCCGTCTTTGCGCGGGCGAAGGTGCTGCGGATTGCTTCGGACGGGTTTCTGGCGGCGCTGGTGCTGATGGTCGTGGTGGCGAGGATGGCTGGTTGAGCGAATAATGCCTCGTGCGGCAGGTCAGGGAAGATGAGCACATCGCCACAAGAAAGGCTGTGGCCGCGATGGCGATGGCCGCGCCGAATCGGGCCTGCATGCCCACGACAACGACCAAGGCCCGAGACACAAAAAAGCCCACAAGATGTGGGCTTGGAGGAGGATGCCGGTCAGCGTGTCCTTGTTTTTCATGAAGCTCGATTCGGCCTCGAACGACATATTACAAGAGCACGATCCGGTCCGCTTCAATGTTGATTTTCTTTTGCTTGTAGAGCCGGCCCAAGGCTTTCTTGTAGTTGGACTTGCTGGCCCCGAATGCCGCGGCGATGTATTCGGCCGGGCTTTTGTCCGTCAGGTCCATGGTCCCGTCGTTTGCGGCCAGATAGGCCAGGATGCGTTCGCCGAGCATGTCCAGACCGGACATGCCGGGGGGCAGCAGGGACAGGTCGATCTTGTTGTCCCCGCGGATGGCCTTGATGTAGCCCTTCATGCGTTGCCCGGAGCGCAGTTCTCCCGGTGCGTCGTCCCGGAAGACCAGGCCCAGGTGGGTGTTGTTGATGACGGCCTTGACACCGAGCTCGGAAAAGCCGCTGATGAGCAGATCCACTTCCTGGCCCGGCGTG
>CAXNFJ010000319.1:0-3486 GCA_964201165.1 Desulfomicrobium sp. | reverse complement strand
TCCCGACTTCGGCCCGCTGCTGCCTGATTGAAAATACACCTTGCGGAGGACAATGATGATCTCCCTGACAACGGAAACCCTCCCTCCCCGGGTGCGCCTGCGGCGCAACTACTGACCGGACCTCGAATCGGGAGGGGACCAGCAAACATCTTTCTTCCCTGCGGGTTTGAGCCGCCCGGCTAAGCCACCGGCTTCGTAAATCCACGGTATTGTTAACATTCAGCACATTCATTTACCCAAGGAGATCACCATGACACGACAGATGTCCTTCAAAATGCATCAACGCGAGGTGGAGCCCCATTTTCGGAATCAAATCGAAGCGGCCGAGTCCACGGAAGACGTCCGCAAATTTTTCGAGCGCACCGCGCTGGACTTTCTGCGCAGAGCGATCGGAGACCAGGTCGATGTGCAAACCGGAGATGTGCTGTTCAACACAGAATTGGAGTCGGGATATACGCTCAGTCAACGATTGCTGGAAAATGAGGACTTCAGGCTGATGCACGAGGACTCGGATCTGCCTTTTATCCTGCGGATATTGTCCGAACGGGCGGTGAACAGGTATAAACATCTTGTCACGAAGCAACCGGACAAGACCGAGAAAAAAATCTACCCGGTCCCGGACCGCCAAGCTAATCGTTACTAAAACTCTTACCGCCAGGGAGACTCCCATGCGACGAGCCATCAAGGCCATCTATAAGGGCGAACCCGTGACCGAAGGGGCTGGAGTGAGACTGCGCCGGGTTTTCGGGTATAATGAAGCCCCGGATTTCGACCCGTTCCTGCTCTTCGACGATTTCCGTTCCGACCGCCCGGAGGATTTTGTGCGCGGCTTTCCCTGGCATCCGCACCGGGGCATCGAGACCATCACTTATGTCATCAAGGGTGACGTGGAGCACGGCGACAGCCTGGGCAACACGGGCGTCATCTCCAGTGGCGACGTGCAGTGGATGACCGCCGGGTCCGGCATCATCCATCAGGAAATGCCCAAGGGCGACCCCCACGGCTCCATGCACGGGTTCCAGCTCTGGGCCAATCTCCCGGCCGCCGAAAAAATGATGATCCCGCGCTACCGGGGACTGACCGCCGCCCAGATCCCGGAGGCGACCCTGGCCGACGGGACGCGGGTCAAGGTCATCGCCGGTCGCGTGGGCGACGTGCACGGTCCCATGGACGACATCGTCATCCAGCCCGAGTATCTGGATTGTGACGTGCCCCCGAAGGTTCAATTCATCCACTCCCTGCCCCACGGCCACACCGCGTTCCTCTACGTCATCGACGGTTCGGGCATGGTGGAGACGGAACCGGTGCAAAACCGCACCATGATCCTGTTTGAGCCCGGCGACACACTGAGCATCACGGCGGGAGCAACGGGCGTCAGATTCCTTCTGGTCAGCGGCAAACCCTTGGCCGAACCGATAGCCTGGCGCGGCCCCATCGTCATGAACACAAAGGCTGAACTGGACCTTGCCTTTCAGGAATACCACGAAGGCAAATTCATCAAACACGCCACAGGCCTGATCCCCTGAACGCACTGGCCCGGATGTTCCGGGCCAGCCTTCCCGCCAAGGAAATGGATGGAAAATTTCCAGGATGCTGAATTCTTGGAGAAACAGCATTGGCCAATTTATTTTATGCAATCGTTGCCAAACATGATTCAGCTTGTTATGTTTCCTATAAACATCGTGCCTATCCTGCTGCCCTGAACACGCGCCTATTCTGCCGGCCTTATCCTCACTTCGCTTCGCCTGACGATGTACGGCTCTCAATGTACGGAGAACAGAGATGAATCTCCCTGACAGCGGGTCCCTCCTTGAGTACGCCCGCACCTTGCAAATCGGACAGACAATCACCGGGACAAAGCGTGTCCCGACATCCAAGAGTCATGGAACCAGTACATCAGGCAACAGCTCAAATAACCAAATAGGAGGATGAAATCATGAAAATCCTGGCAGCACTTGATCAGTCGGAATACGCCGCCCTGGTACTCAAAAGAGCCATGGAGATTGCGGCTCTGGAGCATGGGGAAATCACGGCCTTAACTGTATCCAGCGCCTCGTTCAACAATCTGTATTTGGGTGAAGTTCCAACAGAATTTCTGGATAAGGTGCGCGAAGGGGTTAATGACAGCGTCCAGCGGATCAAAAGCCAGGCCGAGGCCGGGAGAGCGACGGTCACTGTCGTTGTGGAGGAAAACCCTTCTCCGGCGGATGCCATCGTCAAGTATGCGGAGAAAAACGGGATTGACCTCATCGTGATCGGCAACAAGGGCGCAGGGGCGGTTGAACGCTTCCTCATCGGCAGCGTGTCCAGCAAAGTGGTGAGCCATGCCCCGTGTTCGGTTCTGGTGGTCAAAAAATAATCCCGGACGACCCGCCGGCAGCCCTCGACCCTAATCGTCAATCCTGAGCGCATCAAAAAGCCCGAATAAAATCGGGCTTTTTGATGCACTCAGGTTACGTTTCCTTTATCGATCCATGTCGTGTCGCGGGACGATTGCCCGCATTGTCACGCCATCGTATGCAAAGCCGCCAAGATCCCGTCCCGATTGATGCCAACCTTGGCCCGAAGGGCTTTTTGACTGCCATGCTCCACGAACCGGTCCGGAACGCCCATGCGCTTCAGGCGAAGCCCGCCCAGGGCATCGTGGTCGGCCAGGAGTTCCAGCACGGCCGAACCGAACCCGCCGGGCAGAACATTCTCTTCCACCATGAGTATGAAGGGTTGCGACGCGGCCAGGGCCAGCAGCTGCTCCTCGGGCAGGGGCTTGACAAAGCGGGCATTGAACACGGCCACTTCCTTGCCTGTCTCCTCGCAGAACATCCGGGCCGCTTCCAGGGCCGGATTGACCCGGCTGCCGAGGGCCACGATGACCCCGTCCGCTCCTTCGCGCACCAGCTCGCCCTGACCAATGGGCAGGATCCGAGGTGTTTCCACCAGGGCCGCGCCTTCGCCCACTCCACGTGGGTAGCGTAGCGCCACCGGCCCATTGTGCGCCAGAGCCGTGGCCAGCATGTGCTGCAACTCCGGCTCGTTGCGCGGGGCCATGATCACCAGGCCCGGAATGTGGCGCAGAAAGGAGATGTCGAACACGCCGTGGTGCGTGGCCCCGTCCTCGCCGACGAGCCCGGCGCGGTCCAGGCACAGGGTCACGTTCAGATTCTGCAGGCAGACGTCATGCACGATCTGGTCATAGGAGCGCTGCATGAAGGTCGAGTAGATGGCAACCACCGGTTTGACGCCCTGGGACGCCAGTCCGGCGGCAAAAGTCACGGCATGCTGCTCGCAGATGCCCACATCGAAAAAACGATCCGGAAACCGTTCCGAAAAACAGGACAACCCCGTGCCTTCGGGCATGGCGGCGGTGATGGCCACGATGCTCTCGTCCTTTTCGGCCAGCGTGCACAGGGTGGAACCGAAAACGTCCGTGTACGAGGGCAGAGAACATGCCGCAAATTTCTTGGCGACCCCGGTCTCGGGCTCGAAGCA
>CAXNFJ010000318.1:0-3536 GCA_964201165.1 Desulfomicrobium sp. | reverse complement strand
GCACGCGGCCACCCTGTGTCTGGGCGAACCCGGAGTCATGCACGGGTTCAATTCCTACATGCTCAAGGATTCGAGCGGAGAGCCGGCCGAAGTGTATTCCATTTCCGCCGGACTCGATTACCCCAGCGTTGGACCAGAGCACGCCCACCTGAAGGACCGTGGCCGGGCCGAGTACGTGCACGCCAGCGACAAGGAAGCCCTGGACGCATTCTTTCTGCTCTCGCGCACCGAGGGCATCATTCCCGCCCTGGAGTCATCCCATGCCTTGGCGCATGCACTGCGCATAGCGCCGGGACTGCCGCGCGAGACGATCATCATCGTCAATCTGTCGGGACGCGGGGACAAGGATGTGGACCAGATCGAGCGCATGGTCGCCAGCGGCGAGGTCGTGCCCCCGACGCTGTAAATCAAAAGGCCCGGTCGATATTTCGGACGGGCCTCCTTCGTGGCGTGCGGAAAAGCGGTCAATGCGTCGCTCAGCGCACCAGTCCGACGGGCACGCCGACCTCGACCTGCAGCAGGGCGTCGCCCAAATCCATTTTTTCCAGTTCTTTTTTAAAGGCATCCACATTCTGGGCCAGGGCCGGGAAGGTGCCCCAGTGCATGGGGATGACCTTATTGCAGCGCAGCATCATGGCCGCCATGGCCGCCTGGGCCGCGTCCATGGTGAAGACGCCGCCGATGGGCAAGAGGGCCAGGTCGATCTTGTAGAGCTTGCCCCACAGGGCCATGGATGAAAAGAGGCCCGTGTCGCCGGAATGGTAGATGGTGTAGCCGTCTTCCAAGCGGATGATGTAGCCCACGGGCACGCCCGATTCGCAGGAGTGCGTGGCCTGGACCATGGTCACCGAGACGCCGTGGTGGATCACTGTGCCGCCGATGTTGAAGCCGATGCCGTTCAATATCTGGCTGTCGGCCAGTCCCTGGGATTTGAGCTTGGCAGCCAGTTCCACGATGCAGCCCAGGGTGGCCCCGGTGCGTTCGCAGATTTCCAGAGCCTGCCCCACGTGATCGCCGTGATCGTGGGTGACCAGGACCAGGTCGGCGTCGATGTTTTTAGACAGGGCCTTGGCCGACGGGTTCCCATCGAACCAGGGGTCGATCAGTATGGATCGTGTCTGGGATGTTATGGCGAAGGCCGAGTGGCCGTGCCAGGTCAGGGTGTTCATGATGCCTCCTCATGATGTTCGCCGCCCGGGGCGACGTGCAGTTCGTGCAGAATGGAGTCCGTCAGCAGGAGCAGGGCTTCGGCCGCCTGACGCAGATCGTCGGGGGCGGCGCCGGCGCGGGCCGATTCCTCCAGTTCCTTGGCCGCCAAACCTTCCTCGGTCAAGCCCATGTTCAGGAGCAGTCCCTTGATGCCGTGGGCGTGGTGCATCAGCGTGTCCGCCTCGCCCTGGGGCAGGCATGCCAGCAGTTCGCGGTGATGCCCGGTCAGGGTTTCGGTCAGGCTCAGGATCAGTGGCATGGCTTCTTCGCGGCTCAGTTCATACTGGGCATTCAGGGAGGCCAGGATGCGCTCGACGCAGCCGTTGGCCGCCGCGTATTGCGGCAGAGGCGGGCGCGGTGCGGACGGAGGCGGAGATTCGGGCGCGGCGTCGACTGCATTCGGGGCCTGCGGGGACGATTCGAGGGGAGCGCCAAACTGGCTCAGAACCGCGTGCACCTCTTCCAGACGCAAGGGCTTGGTGAGATAGGCGTCCATGCCGATGTCCATGCAGCGCCGTTTGTCCTCGATCAGGGAGTGGGCGGTCATGGCCACGATGGGCGTATGCGTGCCGGTGATCTTCTCGCGCACGGCCCGGACCAGGAAGCTGTCGTCCATGTCCGTGGGCGCGGGCCGGCCCTGCTCGCAAGCGCGGATGATCCGCGTGGTCGTGAAACCGTCCAGGACCGGCATCTGCAGGTCCATGAAGACAAGATCATAGCTGTGCCTTCCGATCATGGTCAGGACGTCCAGGCCGTCGCTGGCTTCGTGCACGGTATGACCCAACTTGCCCAGCAGGATTCCGGCCAGCTCCCGGTTGGTGGGCACATCGTCCACCAGCAGGATGTCCATGGGGCGCAATGCAGGGAGTGTCTGCGTCGTGGGCTGGTTGTCGGGCAGGTTCAGACGCAGGCCGAAGACCTGCGCCAGGGCGCGCAGCAGTTCGTCCTGCAGCATGGGCTTGGTCAGGACTGCCTTGACCTGCCCGTGGCGGGCGGAGACAGACTGGTCCCCGAGCTGGGTCAGCACGATGCTCGGGGCATCATACAGCACTCCGCCGGACAGCAGCAGTTCCATGCAGGCGAAATCGCCGAAGTCCGTGTCCAGGATCGCAAGGTCGAAGGTTTTTCGGCCCAGGCCCATGCACTCCATGCAGTCCGTGACTTCGGCGTCCAGTCCCTAGAATTCGAGCAGCTCCCTGATCTGGTCGCGGATGAGCGGATTGTTGGCCACGACCAGGATCAAAGCCGCGTGGTCGAAGATTTTGGCGTGGCTCGCGTCCGGGGCGGAGGCCTTGCCCATGCGCGCGCTGAACTCGAAGGTGCTGCCATGGCCCTGCGTGCTGTGGACCACGATGTCGCCCTGCATGAGCTGTACGAGCTTGCGTGAAATGGACAGTCCAAGGCCCGTCCCGCCGTAGACACGGGTCGCCGAGCTGTCCACCTGGGTGAAATCATCAAAAATCGTACTCAGCTTGCTTGCCGGGATGCCGATGCCGGTGTCCTCGATCCGAAAGTGGACCACGCAGTCGTCATCCTCTGCCGGTTCCACGCGGCAGGAGCAGCACACGTGACCCGACGGCGTGAATTTGAGCGCGTTGCCGAGCAGGTTCATCAGCACCTGGCGCAGGCGGATAGGGTCCCCCTGCATCTCCCGTGGCAGGTCCGGGGGCAGGTGGCAGATCAGTTCCAGCCCTTTCTCCGTGGCCGCCAGACCGAGGGTGCTGACTGTTCTCTCGACCACCGCGAGCAGATCGAAGGTGCGGATTTCCAGCGCGAACTGGCCAGCCTCGATCTTGGAGAGATCGAGGACCCCGTTGATGAGATTGAGCAGGGCCTCGGAAGCGTTCTTGACGATGGTCAGGGCGCGGCGCTGTTCCGGTGTGATCTTCGTGTTCAACACCACGTCCGTCATGCCGATGATGGCGTTCATGGGGGTGCGGATTTCATGGCTGACGTTGGCCAGAAATTGAGATTTCATCCTGCTCGCGGATTCGGCCAGTTGCTTGGCCGCGTCCAATTCCGCCACCAGTTGCGTCAGCCTGGCCGCTTCCTCATGCTTTTGGTCCAGGGTGCGGACGGAGTCTCCCGGTGCGGGGGGCGACTCCGGGAACTCCTGCCGGTTGGTGAGATCGGAATTTCCCTGGGGGGCGCTTGATTTTTGGCGGATGCTCATGAAGTTGGTGTTCCCTTTGGGTCATCGTCAAGGCCTGATGACAGGCGCTGGATTTTCAGTTGGCGGGACTGCGCAGTGCGTCCTTGAATATCAAAAATCGGGTCCGTGTCCAAGCACGGTCTCCGAGACCCTTTCGCGTTTCTTTTTGGTGTAC